>NZ_CEEDOX010000006.1:0-256624 GCF_979256535.1 Methylobacterium sp. AC690
CCCGACGAGCCACCCCCGCCGGAGAAGCCGCCCCCGTCGAAGCCGCCGGAGACGCCGCCGCTCCAGCCACCCGAGGATGGCCCCGGCAGGATGATGAAGCCGCCTCCCCCGCCCCGGCGCCCACGGTTCATCCGGTAGACGACGAACAGGACGACGAGGAACAGCACGATGAAGATCACCACCTGTCCGGGATCGGCCTCGTCGCTGCGCACCTCCGCCTTGCGGTGCCACGCCTCGGCGTCGCCCGCGACGATCGACAGCATGGCGTCGACGCCCGCATTGATGCCGCCGGCGTAGTCGCCCGTCTTGAAGCGCGGCGTGATCGCGGTCGTGATGATCACCTTCGAGAGGGCATCGGTCAGGGCGCCCTCGAGGCCGTAGCCGACTTCGATCCGGACCTTGCGTTCATTGGGGGCGACGAGGAGCAGCGCCCCGTTGTTGGTCTTGGCCTGTCCGAGCTTCCAGGCGCGGAACAGGCGGTTGGCATAGTCCTCCACGGTCCGGCCCTGCAGGCTCGGGACCGTGGCGACCACCACCTGATCGGAGGTCTTGTCCTCGTACGCCTTGAGCTTGGTCTCGAGGACCGTCCGGTCTTCGGGCTTGAGGATGCCGGCGCCGTCGACCACCCGTCCGGTCAGGGCGGGAAAGGTCGGTTCGGCGGCACCGGTCTGCGCGAGGGCGAGGCCGCTGGTGGCTGCGACGAGCCAGAGCCCGAGGATCAGCCGCGTGGCGATCGACCGGATGGCGGATGTCCCGGCGCCGCCCGAGCGCGGACGGCCCGAGTGCGGACGGCCCAAGCGCGGGCGATCCATGGCGGGCTAGAACTTCACGTTCGGCGGGCGCTCGGAATTGGGCGTCGCCGTGAAGGTCTCCATCGGCTTTGCCTCGGGGTAGAACCAAGCGGCGATCCAGCGTCCCGGAATGGTCCGGACCTCGGTGTTGTAGTCCTGTACGGCGCCGATGTAGTCGCGGCGCGCAACGGCGATCCGGTTCTCGGTCCCCTCGAGCTGCGATTGCAGGGCGAGGAAGTTCTGGTTCGACTTCAGCTCGGGGTAACGCTCCACCGTCACGAGCAGGCGACCCAGGGCGCCGGAGAGCTGGTTCTGGGCGTCCTGGAATTCCTTGAATTTCTGCGGGTCGCTCACCGTGGAGGCGTCGACCTTGACGCTGGAGGCCTTGGCCCGCGCCTCGGTGACGCCGATCAGCACGTCCTTTTCCTGTTGGGCGTAGCCCTTCACCGTCTCCACGAGGTTCGGGATCAGGTCGGCCCGGCGCTGGTACTGGTTCTGCACCTCGCTCCAGGAGGATTTGGCCCGCTCCTCCAGGGTCGGAACCCGGTTGATCGCGCCGCAGCCGGTCAGGGTCGTGCCCAGGGCGAGAGCCGCGACGGCGATCCGAACCCTGCCGAGCCAGGCCCGGACGGGGCCCGTCGTCGGGGTGACGACACCTGAACGCATGCTTGAACTCCCTGCAAACCGAGCGCCGCGCGAGGATGGGTCCCTCACCGGCACGTGATCACACATAGGCACGCTGGCGCTGCGATAAAGACGCACAGGGAAAAACTTGGCCGTTCACGGGAAATCTTGGTCGAACCCTGCCGAGGCCGGCGCCTCGGGGTGCCCCGGCGTGCGTTTCGGTTGACAAGCCGGGGGCGATCGGTCGCTTTACCCGCCATGGACGAAACGCCCCGCCCATCGCCCGAGAAGCCGCGGGTTTCGATCACCTACTGCACGCAGTGCCAGTGGCTGCTGCGGGCGGGATGGATGGCGCAGGAGCTCCTCTCCACGTTTCGGGACGACCTCGGCGAGGTGGCGCTGGTTCCCGGAACCGGCGGCGTGTTCGTGATCCTGTGCGGACCGCACCTGATCTGGGATCGGACGCGCGACGGCGGCTTTCCCGACGTCAAAATCCTGAAGCAGCGCGTTCGGGATCACCTCGCGCCGGAGCGCGACCTCGGACATATCGATCGCGCGGGCGTCGCGCGCCCATGAGCAATCCGCCTCCGGGAGAGACCACGACGGGGCGCCGCTGGTGGGGGCCGAGGTCGCTCGCCTCCGCCTTCGCGCGTGTTCGACAGCGCGGGTTCTCGACCCAGGTCTATCTGGTCGCCTTGGTGATCGCGCTGATCGGACCGGGCCTGCTGTTCACGGCCATCCTCCTCGCGCGCTATGCGGGGACGGAGCGGGCCCGCTTCGAGCAGGACGCCCGCGAGAACGTGCGCAGCATCGCTCTCTCCGTCGACCGCGATACGGCGGGCCTCGTCTCGGTGCTGCAGACCCTCGCCACGTCGCCGCGGTTGAAGGACGGCGAATTCGACAATTTCGACGCTCAGGCGCGCCTCGTGCGGGACGCGGTCGGCCTCGACATCCTCCTGCGGCGGCCGGACGGACAGCAGGTCGTGAACACGGCGGTGCCGCGCCGGGCCCCGCTGCCGCGCAGCGCGTTGCCGTTCGATCGCGAGATCGCCTCGGGCAGTCAGCGCGCCGTGGTCTCCGGGTACGTCAAGGGCATGAAGCCGACGGACGCGACCTACGCGGTCGCCGTGCCGGTGTTCGGCGAGGGCGGCGTCACCCACATCCTCAGCTTCACGGTCCCGATCAGCCGCCTGGACAGCCTCGTCGCCCGGGAAGCCGTCGAGGGTTGGACCACCGGCCTCTCCGACCGGGACGGGCTCATCCTGGCGCGGCTGCCCGATCCGGACGCCATAATCGGCTCGCAGCGCCTCGCGACGCTGCGTCAGTACCAGACTGCGACGCCGAATGTCTGGGAAGGCAAGGATCGTCGCATGAAGCCCGTGACGGTCGTCGAGGCACGCTCCCGCCTCACCGGCTGGACGGCGGCCGCGATCATTCCACAGGCCCTGGTGGAAGCGCGCCTGCGCAACTGGATCTGGGCCTTCTGCGGCTTCGGCCTCCTCGTGCTGGCGACCTCGTCCATCCTGGCGGTGCACCTGTGGTCACGGGTCTCGCAGCCCCTGCGCCGGCTCGCGGCGACGGGGCCGGCCCTCGCGCGCGGCGAGGTCATCCCGCGGATCACCTCGCCGATTCACGAGATCCGGCGCCTGGGGGACGTGCTCGCGGATGCCTCCCAGCGCCTGCGCCTGCGCAGCGACGAGCGCGACCGGGCCTTGGCGGAGACCGAGCGGGGCCTGAGTGCCCTGCGCGAGAGCGAAGCGCGCTTCCGCCACATGGCCGATTCCGCGCCGGCCCTGATCTGGATGACCGACGAGAGCGCCCAGATCAGCTTCGCCAACATGCATTTCGACCACATGTTCGGCCTCCATACGGCCGCCGTGCTGGCCGGCGAGGACTGGCGCCGGATCATCTTCGCCGAGGATTACGAGGCCTTCGCGACCCGCTTTCGCGATGCCTTCGTGGCCCGGTTGCCCTTCCAGGCCGACGTCCGGGTGGTGGACCAGGACGGCGTCGTGCGCTGGCTGCGCTGCGAGGGGGTGCCGCGGACGGACGATACCGGCAATTTCCTCGGCTATACCGGGTGCAACGTCGACATCACCGACGCCAAGCGCGCCGCCGAGCACCAACAACTCCTGATCCACGAATTGAACCATCGGGTGAAGAACACCCTGGCCACCGTGCAATCGATCGCGGGGCAGTCCCTGCGCCGGCTCGAAGGGCCGGAGGCCACCGCGGCGCGCGCCGCGTTCGAGGCCCGCCTGCTGGCCCTGGCGCGGGTCCACAACGTCCTCACCCGGGAGAGCTGGGACGGCGCCGAACTCGGAAACGTCGTGGCCGACGCCATCGCCCCGCTCGATGCGACGGAGGGACAGCGCTCCCGGTTCGTCGTCTCCGGTCCCGCCCTGCGGCTGCCGCCGCGTCTGGCCCTCTCGATCGCCATGGCGCTGCACGAACTCGGCACCAATGCGGTGAAGTACGGTGCGCTCTCGCAGGAGGGGGGCACGGTGACGATCGCCTGGTCGGTGGAGCGCCAGGCGGAAATCCGCCTGATCCTGCGCTGGAGCGAGGATGGCGGCCCCCCCGTGGTTGCGCCGACCCGGACCGGGTTCGGCTCGCGCCTGATCGAGCGCAGCCTTGCCCGGGAACTCGACGGCGAGGTTCAGCTGCTGTTCGCGGCCACGGGTGTCGTCTGCACCATCGAGGCTCCGGTCCCGCCGCCGACTTTATTGGAGCGCAAGGCGGATCTGATCGGTCCGCGCGAAGTGCCCCTGTCCCGCTCGGCCTGAGACACGGCTCGCTCCGACCGGTCTCCCAACGCGGACGAGCGACCGGGATCCGACGCGCCGCGGGTCGCCCGGCGCCCCTGCCCCGGTGCCACCCTGCATTGTGGGGCCCTGCCCGGCGCCATGATCCCCGGGGTGGTTCAACGACTGAACAGATTTGGTCCAGACTGGTGCCTGCCGCCCTCGCTGGAGGCTGCGCGAAGCTGCGTCCCCGACCGCCCAGGCGAGGCTCAGCATCGTTGGATTGTGTGAAAGTAGACACAGGCCTGAAGCATCTTTCATGCCCGCCTTAATACCGGAGGGACGCGCCTCTCGGTCTGCGCAACGGCCCCTCGGCAGTCGCGGAAGGGCCCTGTCAAGACCGCCTTTAGGCTATAGACTCAGGAAAGATCGAAGTTTTCCGACCTCGGATCTACGGTAGACAACAAGCAGTGATTGCGCCGAGCGAGGTTTCGATCGGTTGCGCTGCACCAAGACTCGTCAAGGCAGGACACGGAACGCTTCTCGACCTGATGTGGATGTCTTGGGCAATAAGGATACATTAATGGAAGACCGGTAGATCACATCGCTACGCCTTACAGGACCAACCGCGATGCTCGGCCTTCCCTTCGCCCGTTCCACCCAGAAGCCACCCGTCACCGAAGCGGCGCCGGAGGCCGCTCAGATCCGCGACGAAGCCCGTCTGGTGCAGGCCGTCGAATCGCTGATGGTGAGCCAAAATCTCGCATCGGTCGATCTGCCCGAGGGGCCGCTGCGCGCCGCGATCGAGCGGTTGCACGCCGATCGCGAAGCCGACCTCCTGCGCAGCCTGGGCACCACCGCCACCGTCGCGCGCGAAGCGTCGGAGGCGGCAACCAACACGGGCTGGATGACCTACGACGTCGGTGAGGTGGCGAGCGCCACCCAGACGATCGCGGGCGCCGCCGAGGAGATGGCGGCGTCCGTGGCGGAGGTGGCCCAGACGTCCGAGACGGTCGTGACCGTCGCGCGGGATGCCCTCGCGGAGACCCAGGCCTGCATCCAGGACGCGCAGAAGGCGCGCACGGCGATGCACGAGATCGATGCCCGGACGTCCCAGATCTCCGATCGCGTCATCGTCCTGGAGCGCGCCATCGCCCAGATCGAGGTGATGGCCACCACCATCGCGGCGATCTCGGCGCAGACCAATCTCCTGGCCCTCAACGCCACGATCGAGGCCGCCCGGGCGGGCGAGGCCGGTCGCGGGTTCTCCGTGGTCGCCGCCGAGGTCAAGTCGCTCTCCGCCCAGACCGCCAAGTCCACCGGGGAGATCCGCGGGCTGCTGAGCACCCTCACCGCCGAGATGGGGGCGATCTCGGAGGCGGTTCACGAGAGCCGCAGCGCCGTCACCACGGGCCGCACCATCGTCGATCACCTCGAACATCGGATCGTCGAGACGAATGCCCGCATCGCCCAAGCCAGCGACCTGAACCAGGCGATCTCGCAGATGCTGGGACAACAGCGGGCCGCCACCTCGGAAATCTCGACCAGCGTGCAGAACATCGCCGCGAAGGCCGCGAAGACCCACGAGGAGATCGAGAAGATCACGAGCCGCCTCGTGCGCGCCGAGGCCACCGGCCAGACGGCGCTGAACACCAATGCCCGCGACGTACCGGTCTACGCCCTGGTGCGTCTGCCGGCCGATATCGGCGCCTGGAAGCGCAAGCTCGCGCGGGTTCTCGTCGGCATGGCGCAGCCGGACCCGACCCTGGCCACCCTGTCGGGACAGCCCGGCCGGAGCCTGAAGACGGACCTGGCCGGGACCGCGCCTGCCGCCCACCCCGCCTTCGCCCGGTTGGTGGCGGCGGAGAGCAAGGCCTTCGCAGAGGCCAGCAAGATGCTGGAAGCCCTGAAGGTCAGCAACTGGGATGTCGGCACCCCCGCCTACCAGGCTGCCGCGGAAGCCATGAAGGAGATGCTGGTCGCCGCCAAGGAGATCGCCGGCTGAGGCGTTCGCTGGCGGAGGGCGCGCCGCGCCGCGGGGCACCAAGCCGGGAACAGGGAAGCGGGTGCCCTTGTCGGGGCGCCCGCTTTCGGCTTCCTTGCGCGGGTCGCCACGGAGCCCACGCTTGACCTCATCCTTCGCCGCCGCCGCCGAGGCCCCGCCGTTCAACGGCGCGCGCTTCTGCCTTGCCGAGAATGCCCGCCTGCGTGCCGACAAGACGGCGCTCATCATGGCGGGCGCCGGCGACGACGTTCGCAGCCTGACGTTCGGCGAGGTCGATCGGGCGGTCCGGGGCATCGGCGCCGGGCTCCGTGCCCTCGGCCTCGCGCCCGGCGCGCGCGTCATGATCCGCATGGGCAACGAAGCGGACTACGTGCTGGTCTACTTCGGCGCGCTGGCCGCCGGCCTCGTGGCCCTGCCCTCCTCACCACAGCTGACGGAGCCCGAGGCCGCGTTCCTGATGGAGAATGCCGGCGCGTCCGTCGTGGTCGTGGGGGCGGGCCATTCCATCGATCCGGCCGGGCTCGGGGACCGCATCCTGCTCCGGTCCGACGACATCGCCGCGATGAAGACCGGCCCGGCGCTGACCGACTACGCGGACACCCGGGCCGAGGATCCCGCGACGCTGGTCTACACCTCCGGGACGACGAGCCGGCCCAAGGGCGTTCTGCACGCCCATCGGGCCATCCGCGGGCGCCGGCCGATGCATGCGCACTGGCTCGGCCTGTCGGAGCACGACGTCATGCTCCATGCGGGTACGATGAACTGGACCTACACGCTGGGCGTCGGGATCACCGATCCCTGGGCCTGCGGCGCCACGGCGGTGCTCTACGACGGGCCGCGCGATCCGGCGATCTGGCCGACCCTGATCGCCCGTCATCGGGCAACGCTGTTCGCCGCCGTGCCGAGCCTCTACCGCCAGATCCTGAAATATGCCGATCTCGGCGCCGTCGATCTCGGCACCCTGCGCCACGGGGTGACGGCGGGGGAGGCCTTGTCGCCCGAACTCCTCACAGCCTGGACCGAGGCGACCGGAAAGCCCCTCTACGAAGCCCTCGGGATGAGCGAGTGCTCGACCTACGTCTCGAGTGGCCCGACGATTCCCGTGCGCCCCCGTTCGCCCGGCAAGCCGCAGCCCGGGCGCCGCGTCGCGATCCTGCCGGCCGAGGGGCCGGCGGATCCGCTGCCGCCGGGAGAGGTCGGGCTCCTCGCCATCCACCGCTCCGAGCCCGGCTTGATGCTGGGCTACTGGAACCGGCCCGAGGAGGAGGCCGCGGTGATGCGCGGCGCGTGGTTCGTGGGTGGCGACCTCGCGAGCCTCGATGCGGACGGCTACCTGACCTTCCACGGCCGCAACGACGACCTCATGAATGCGTTCGGCTACCGCGTCTCGCCGAACGAGATCGAGGGGGTCCTGATCGAGCATCCCGGCGTCGCCGAGGTCGGTGTCGCGGAGATGGCGGTTCGGGCCGACCTCAGCGTCATCACCGCCTTCGTCGTCCCGAAGCCCGATGTCGTGATGGACGCCGACGATATCATGGCCTGGTGCCTCGATCGGCTCGCGACCTACAAGTGCCCCCGCGAAGTCCGCTTCCTCGACGCGCTGCCGCGGACCGCCAACGGCAAGGTCCAGCGCAAGCGCCTCGCCAGCGCCCAAGACCGTGCCAGCTCTCAAGACCGTGCCAGCGCCTGAGACGGCGCGGCGGCTGGGAGAGGCCGCCCCGCCCTGCCCGGATCAGCCGTGCCGAGGCATCCACCGGGCCTGTGGCCCCGACGGCACGCCCGCCCGGAAGGCATCGATTTCCCGGCCGCCGCGCCAATCGCAGCTTGACCCGCCCCATCCGAAATTCTAGATCGACCGCCTGCGGAGACGTGGCCGAGCGGCTGAAGGCACTCGTTTGCTAAATGAGCATACCCCGAAAGGGGTATCGAGGGTTCGAATCCCTCCGTCTCCGCCATCCCCTTCGGTGCCCTGCAAATTCCTGCCGACGCTGCTGACGCGTCTGCGACCGGCTCGTCGCCGCTTTGGTCATGGAACCCTGTCGGATCGGCCAGCGGCGTCATCGCTTCGGGCTCCCATCCTTAACTGTTCCCACGCGCGTCCCGCCCCTGCCCTTCGCGAGGGATCGGATGCGCCAGCTCATGGACCGCTCACGGCCTCGAAGCCTCGGAGCCAGCGGCTCGGCCGCCCTCGCCCGGACAGGGTCCGTGCTTAGCGCGGTAAGGTCGCCGGGATATCGGAAACCCTGTTTCCGAGAGGTGCCTCCACGCGGCGTCACGCGGCCCTTGCCGGGTCAGCCTTGGCGCGCCTTCGCCGATCCGACGAGAAACGGCATCTGCTCTCCAGGATCTCGATCGGTGCGAGGAACCGCGCGGCCGGATCGGCCTGCCTCGATCCGTCCGACAGGTCGCCAGGCCGCGTGTTGCGAGATCGGGCCTGCCGATGGCATAGAACCCGTGGGTGCATGGTCCGAAGATCGGATCCGCAGGCTTCTTCGCTGGTCGGGCCGCCAGCGACGGAGACGCACGACCATGCCACGTCACTTTCGCCCCGCCTCGGTCCTGCGCAGCTTCCTGACGAGTGAAGCCAGCGGCGGCATGATCCTGATGGCGAGCGCGGCCCTCGCCTTGGCGATCGCGAATTCCGCTTGGTCCGACGCGTACTTTTCCACCCTCAAGACCTACGTCGGCGGCCTCAGCATCCTGCACTGGATCAACGACGGCCTGATGGTGGTGTTCTTCCTGCTGGTCGGCCTGGAGATCAAGCGCGAGGTCCTCGACGGACGCCTGCGGACCTGGCCGGACCGGCTCCTTCCCGGCATCGCCGCCCTCGGTGGCATGCTCGCCCCGGCGCTGGTCTACGTCGCGGTGAACCGGCACTCGCCCGAGACCCTGCGCGGCTGGGCGATCCCGACAGCCACCGACATCGCCTTCGCGCTGGGCGTACTCGCCCTTCTGGGATCGCGCGTCCCGGTCTCGCTCAAGATCTTCCTGACCGCGCTCGCCATCATCGATGATCTCGGCGCCGTCGTCATCATCGCGGCGTTCTACACCGCCGACCTGTCGCTGCCGATGCTCGGCGGCGCTGCCGCCGTCTTCGCGGTCCTGTTCGGCATGAACAGGGCCGGGGTCAAACGCCTGACGCCCTACTTGGTCCTGGGGGCGGTGCTGTGGTTCCTGGTGCTCAAGTCCGGCATTCACGCCACCATCGCGGGCGTCCTCCTCGCCCTGACGATCCCCCTGCGCCTCAGTCTCGGTGAGCCGGACGATCCGACCTCGCCCCTGCACACGCTTGAGCACGCCATCCACCCGTGGTCCGCCTATCTGGTGCTGCCGGTGTTCGGCTTTGCCAATGCCGGCGTCTCGTTCGCGGGCATGAGCACGCAGATGCTGCTCGACCCGGTCACGCTGGGCGTGGCCCTCGGATTGTTTCTGGGCAAGCAGGCCGGCGTGTTCGGAGCGGTCCTCGCAGCGGTCAAGCTCGGTCTGGCGCAGCGCCCCGCCCATGCGGGATGGTGGCAGGTTTACGGGTTGTCGCTCCTGTGCGGCGTCGGTTTCACCATGAGCCTGTTCGTCGGCCTCCTGGCTTTTGCGAGCAGCCCCGAACTCGAGGCCGAGGTGAAGATCGGTGTCCTGCTCGGCTCGGGGACATGCATGGTCGCCGGTGCCCTCGTCCTCCTCCTCGCGTCCAAGGCCGACCGGATCGCGATTGCCCGGAAGCGGCACGAGACCCCTGCTTAGAGCCCCGCAACTGTAACAAAGACTGTAAAATCTCTCATCGTGTGCTGATCTCGGCCGAGCTTCGCGCTAGGAAGCATGGAAGGGCGTCGAATAACGACCCCGTGAGGAGGATGCGCATGCTCCGCTTGAGCCGCTGGATCGACGTGCTCAACGAGCGCATCGGTAAGATCGCCGCCTGGGCGATCGTGGCTGCGGTCATCGTCTCCACCTTGAACGCGATCGTGCGCAAGCTGTTCGGCACGTCCTCGAACGCGTGGCTCGAGCTGCAATGGTACCTGTTCGGTGCCGTCTTCATGCTGTGCGCGGCCTGGACGCTCAAGGACAACGAGCATATTCGCATCGACATCCTTTCGAGCCGGCTGTCGAAACGCGGACGTGACCTTGTCGACGTGTTTGGACACTTATTCTTCCTGCTGCCGTTCCTTGCGGTCATGATCTGGCTGGTGGTGCCGTTCTTCCTAAACTCATATAATTCCGGCGAAGTCTCCACCAACGCAGGTGGATTGCTGATCTGGCCAGCCAAGGGGTTGATCCTCGTCGGCTTCGTCCTGCTCGGGCTGCAGTGGCTCTCCGAACTGATCAAGCGCCTGCTCATCCTGTCCGGCCGGATCGAGGACACGACGAGCGCGGGCGGTCATCACGCTGCCGCCGAATCGGAGGCCGAGCGCCTCGTGGCGGAACTCGCGGGCGAGCCCGCGAAGGCAGCCTTCGCGGTCGACCCCAAGGCGGGTCCGAAGCCGGCGCCCAAGGCCTGAGCCAGACATAAGCCCTTCACAGCCCTCGAACCCACCAAGGTCCGATGTTCGCCGAGTTGATCGCCCACAACCTCGCGCCGATCATGTTCGCGACACTCGTCGTGTTCCTGCTGCTCGGATACCCGGTGGCCTTCGCGCTGGCCGCCAACGGTCTGCTGTTCTTCGTGGTGGCGGTCGAACTCGCGCCCTACGCCCCGGACACGATCACCCTGTCCTGGCCGCTGCTGCAGGCGCTGCCGGAGCGGGTCTTCGGGGTGATGTCGAACGAGGTGCTGCTGGCCGTCCCGTTCTTCACCTTCATGGGACTGGTTCTTGAACGCTCCGGCATGGCCGAGGACTTGCTCGACACGATCGGCCAGCTCTTCGGGACCATCCGTGGCGGCCTCGCCTACGCCGTGATCTTCGTCGGCGCGCTGCTCGCCGCCACCACCGGCGTGGTTGCGGCCTCCGTGATTTCCATGGGCCTGATCTCGCTGCCGATCATGCTGCGCTACGGCTATGACCGGCGCCTCGCCACGGGCGTGATCGCGGCCTCCGGCACGCTCGCGCAGATCATCCCGCCCTCCCTGGTGCTGATCGTCATGGCCGACCAGCTCGGCCGCTCGGTGGGCGACATGTACGAGGGCGCGTTCGTGCCCGGGCTCGTGCTCTCGGCGATGTATGCCGGCTATGTGCTCCTCGTCACGCTGATCTGGCCCAAGGCAGCGCCCGGCCTGCCCAAGGACGCGATCGGCTACCGCGAAGAGAACGGCGCCCGGGGCGTCTGGCAGCTCGGCATCCTGGTGCTGTTCTCCGCCGTGATCGGCATCGCCGTGATGGCGCAGACCGGCACGAAGGCCGGTGCGGACTACGTCATCCTGACGATCTGCATCGCGACCGTGGTGGCGCTGGTCTGCGCGGTGATGAACCGCTTCCTCGGTGCGCAGCGCGTCATCGTCTCGGTGTTCCTCGCCGCAGGCCTCGTGAGCCTCAGTCTCTACCTGCGCGCGACGGCGGCGGGCACCTGGGGCCTGGTGGCCGAGCTCGGCGCGGCCGGCGCGCTCTACGCCCTGGTCGTCGGGATCGTCGAGCGCCTGACCGGGCTTCGCCTCATCTCGCGCATGGCGCAGCAGGTCACCTTCGTCATGGTGCCGCCCCTGCTGCTGATCTTCCTCGTGCTGGGCACGATCTTCATCGGCATCGCGACCCCGACCGAGGGGGGCGCCATGGGTGCCGTCGGATCGCTCATTCTCGCCGGGATCAAGCGCATCCTCGACCGCAACCCGGCACGCCTGAACGTCACGCTCGTGAAGCAAGCGACGGAGTCCACCGCTAAGCTCTCGACGTTCGTGCTGTTCATCTTGATCGGGGCGCGCGTGTTCTCGCTGACGTTCTACGGCGTCAACGGGCACGTCTGGGTCGAGCACCTGCTCACCAGCCTCCCGGGTGGCCAGATCGGCTTCCTGATCTTCGTGAACATCCTGATCTTCCTGCTGGCCTTCTTCCTCGATTTCTTCGAGCTGGCCTTCATCATCATCCCGCTGATCGGGCCTGCGGCAGACAAGCTCGGCATCGACCTGATCTGGCTTGGCGTGATGCTCGGGGTGAACATGCAGACGAGCTTCATGCACCCGCCCTTCGGCTTCGCCCTGTTCTACCTGCGCTCGGTCGCCGCCAAGGTTCCCTACCTCGACCGCGTCACCGGCAAGCGCATGGAGCCCATCACCACCGGGCAGATCTACTATGGGGCGATCCCCTTCGTGATCATCCAGTGCATCATGGTCGCCCTGGTGATCCTCTTCCCCGGCATGGTCACGCACTACAAGTCGAGCGGTACCAAAGTCGATCCGGCGGCTGTCCAGCAGCAGCTCGACAATCTGCAGGGGCTGGGAGCCGGCTCCGGCGACGATGCGCCTCCGATCGATCTGGGCCCCCCGAAGATCGAGTGAGCGCGCGGGCCGACCCGTCCGGAGGACTGCGCCGTCCTCCGCAGAGTGCGAACCAGAAACGAACGGAGGAAACGATGAAGAGACGCGAATTCCTGAAGCGTGCCGGCCTCGGTGCGGTCGCGGCCGGCGGCGTCGCCGCTCCCGCTATCGCCCAATCGTCCCCCGAGGTGCGCTGGCGCCTGAGCTCCGGCTTCCCGAAATCCCTCGACACGATCTACGGCGCGGCCGACGTCCTCGCGAAGTTCGTCTCGGACGCCACGGACGGCAAGTTCGTGATCCAGCCCTTTGCCGCGGGCGAAATCGTCGGGACCTTCCAGGCGGCGGATGCGGTCAGCAACGGGACCGTCGAGATGGTCCACACGGCGGGGTACTACTACGTCGGCAAGGATCCGAGCTTCGCCCTCGGCGCTGCCGTTCCCTTCGGGCTGAACAGCCGTCAGCAGAACGCCTGGCTCTATCACGGCGGCGGCAATGAGATCGTCAACGAGTTCATGGCCAAGCAGAACATCTACGCGCTACCCGGCGGCAACACCGGCACGCAGATGGGCGGCTGGTTCCGCAAGGAGGTCAAGACCGTCGCCGACCTGCAAGGTCTGAAGATGCGCATCGCCGGCATCGCCGGACAGGTCATGGCCAAGCTCGGCGCGGTGCCGCAGCAGGTCGCGGGCGGCGACATCTACCCGGCGCTGGAGCGCGGAACCATCGACGCCGCCGAGTGGATCGGCCCCTACGACGACGAGAAGCTCGGCTTCAACAAGGTCGCGCCGTTCTACTATTATCCCGGTTGGTGGGAGGGCGGGCTCACCCTGCACTTCTACATCAACAAGGCGAAGTGGGAGAGCCTGCCCAAGAACTATCAGTCCGTTCTCCAGGCGGCCGCCATGGCGGCCAATGTCGACATGCTGGCCAAGTACGATGCCAAGAACCCGGCCGCTCTGCGCCGCCTGATCGGCACCGGAGCACAACTGCGGCCCTATTCCAACGAGATCATGGAAGCGGCCCTGAAGGCGACGAACGAGGTCTATGCCGAGATCTCCGCCAAGAACCCTGACTTCAAGAAAGGCATCGACAGCCTGCGGGCGTTCCGCGGTGAGGAGTATCTCTGGTTCCAGGTGGCGGAGTACACCTATGACGGCTTCATGATCCGGAACCGGACCAAGAACTGACCAGCGCGTCTGGCCGACGCGTCCACCGCGACGCGCCGGCCGGATGCTCGAGAGCCGTGGTCCTCGGGTCTGGGGGCGGGACGCTCGAATGAAGGAGCCGAGATCACGGCGGCCGATCGGGCGTTTCGAGTTTGGAGCGACGATTCAGGTACCTGTCCGGCTCTTGCTGCGGTTGCGTCACACGTCAGGACACCATTTCGTTTCGGCCTCGCCCGGCCTGCGAGCCCAAGCGCGGGGCCGGAACAGCAGCACCTCGGGCCGTCATCCCGGGAGGGGGACTGAGAGCGGATCGTTCGCCAGGAGAATCGGCTCGCCGTGCGGTGTCGCGGCAGCGGCTCGCGCGAAGGCCGCTCGGCGCTCGGCGAGGAGCTCGGGCGGCGCGACCCCGCGTGCCGCGAGCAGGCTTTCGAGGGTCGAGAGCCAGGCGGCATAATCCGCGGCCTGCCCGGTTCGCCGCGTCTGCGCCCCCAGCGCCTCTGCCCACTCGCTCCAGTCGAACAGCCCCTGATCGTGGAGCGCCACCACGAGGGCGAAAGCTTGTGCCTCCCAGGGCTCCGCAAAGACCGGGGCAGCGGCGTCGTCCCGGGGAATTCGATCGGTGCTCATGCGATCCGTTCCGGTTCGAGGGCTTCCAGATAGCTCTCGAAGGCGTTCACCGAGACGCTATGGCCGGGTTCGGCCTGGTCCCCCCAGAGGTCACGCCCGCAAAATCGGACGGTGTAGAGCCATTGCGGCGCCTCGCCGGCGAGTTGCGCGTTCGTGTCGGGGAAGACGAAGCCGCCATGCACCGCCTCGACGGTACCGATATGGCCCCGCACGTAGCGTGGCAGCCGCGTGTGTCCGACCGGATTGATGCGCCGGGCGCGGACGCGGTCACCCAGCGAGAAGCGCGCCGGGTCGGGAACGAGCCGGTCGCTGGGGAAGCCTCGCGCGAAGAGCGGCGCCACCTCCTCACCCCGAAGGACGCGCTTGACCGGGGCAGCCGGGGCTGACGCCGTGCCGGTGGACAGCTCCTCGGGCGTGACGAGGCCATGGTGCTGAACCTGGCGTTCCAGGGCCTTGAGCCAGATCGCGTAGTAGCTGGAGGTAAGGTACTCGCCCGGCGGCAGCGCTTCGCGGGCCGACCGGCTCGCATCGAGGTTCCAGGTGCCGGAGAGACCCATGGCCATCGCGAGGCCGAACACGCGCTTCTCCCAGTCGGCATGGAAGCGCGGCTCGTCCTTTTCCGGCGCGACGGGACCGAAGCCGTGCATGCCGCCGAGATCCTGACCCCCGTTCATGCGATCCGTTCCGCAGTCGGCGGGAGGCCGGTGCCGATCATGGAATCCCGGGTGACGAGGGCGGCGAGGGCGGGCTCGTCCAGCCCCTCCGTCCCGGCGGGGCGCATCGGCAGAACCATGTAGCGAAGCTCGGCGGTGGAATCCCACACGCGGATGCGCTGGGCGGCCGGGAGCGTCAGGCCGAATTCGGCCAGGACGGCACGCGGCGCGATCACGGCGCGCGAGCGGTAGGGAGGCGACTTGTACCAGACCGGCGGCAGGCCGAGCACCGGCCAGGGATAGCAGGAGCAGAGGGTGCAGACGACGAGGTTGTGTTCCTCGGGCGTGTTGGCGACGACGACCATATGCTCACCGCCCCGCCCGCCGACCCCGAGTTCGTGCATGGCCGGGGTTGCATCCGCCAGCAGGCGGGCGCGAAAGCCGGGATCGACCCAGGCCCGCGCGACCACCCGGGCCCCGTTATGAGGTCCGACCCGGGTCTCGTAGGTCTCGATCAGCGCATCGAGGGCTGCCGGGTCGACGTAGCCCTTTTCCACGAGAATGGATTCGAGGGCACGAACCCGCAACTCCATCGGCGAGAGTTCACTCGCCGGGTGCGTTCCGTGCGGATGGTCATCGTGATCGTGATGGTGCGCCATGCTCAATCTCCAGGTCGCACCTTACGGGCTGAATCCGCGAGCGTCATGCGTGCCGCCAGCCCTGCGCGCATCCCGGGCAGATCTGTCACGATCGACGACGCAGACGGATTGGACGCCGGGCGGCAAGGGACGGCGATGGCACCGTCCGGTATCCGGCTCCTCCGGCCGAATGCGTCCGAACGACGGCATTCTGCCAGCCGTGATCACACCTCGTGCGGTCGCGGCGGAGCGGGACCCGTCCGCGCTCGCAGTGCGCGGAACGGACGATCGTGGGTCCTCCCCGCGCAGATGCCGCATCGACCCCGCGGCGTCCCGGTCCGGATTGCTCCGACCGGTTTGAACCGCTCAATCCTGGACGCTCGACCCCGAGACACCTGCACCAGTCCCGAAGATCCGGTGACAGTAAGCAGCCAGCCGGTCGTGCCGCTCGGCTGCGGCGCGGAAGGCGATATGCCCGTCCGGGCGGATCAGGACGACACCCGGCCGGCCCTCCAGGCCGTAGGCCCCGTGTGCCTTGCCGTCGAGGTCCGACAGCATGGGCACGTCCCCTATGGCGAGAGACGGGCCCGCCAGGACGAGCCGCGGGCGGAGGTGCCCCCAGGGCGACACGGCGTTGATGGCCTCCGCCAGCGAAGGGCCCGCGTCCGATGAGCGACCGTCGAAGCAGAGCAGCGCCCAACCCGTTGTCCAACCATCCGGATTGTAGAGAAACCGGAACAGCGAGGTCGTCGTCCCGGCATGCGTCACCTCTGCATCGGGGGCGCGTTCGCCCGGTGCCGGCCCGCGTTGCAGCAGGTGGGTCGGCCCGGAGAGATGGTCCTCGTTCAGCGGACTGTCCGGATAGCGCACGCTCATCTGCTGCAGGTCGTCCGTTCCCTGAAGCAGGGCTCCGAGGCTCGGGATCGCCTTTGCCGCCAGTCCGAGTGCGGCATCCGTCAGGGAGCCGCGATAGACCGTGCGGCGGAAGCCCTTCGCCTGTTGCGCGCTGAGCCGGGCATGTTCGCCGCCGCGCTCGACGTCGTAGGAGTCCAGCACGACGGGCGCGGCCTCGCCTCGCAGCGTCATGGCGAGCCGCCAGGCGATCTCGACCCCATCGTGCAGGCCGGCATTCATGCCCTGCCCGCCGATGGGCAGGGACAGGTGGCCGGCATCCCCGGCGAGGAACACCCGGCCGCGGCCGTAGCCCGGCGAAACGCCGTACTGGAAGCGGCTGTGAGTGAGCCATTGCGGGTCGGTCAGCGTGAGGGTCTCGTCTCCGGTGACCTCGCGTGCCAGGGCTTGCAACTCGTCGAGGGTCGGGTCCCGGTCGGGCACGCCTGCATCGTCCGCAAGGAAGAAGAGGCGGTGGTAGCCGCCCCAGACCGGCAGCACGCCGCAGAAGCCGCGCTCGTAATAGAAGAACCAAAGCTGGTCGGGCTCCAGCGATCGACGCCAGGACAGCCGGGCATCGACCTGCCGGTTCATTCGCCCCTCGAATCGCTCAGGCTCGAAGTCGAGGTCCAGAAGGGGGCGCACCGTGCTCTTGGCGCCGTCGGCGGCCACGACGTAGCGGCAGCGCAGGTGCTCTTCCGGACCATCGTCCCCCCTCCCCAGGGTGAGGGTCACGCCGTCGCTGTCCTGGGCGATGCCCGTCACCCTGTGGCCCCGGGCCAGCCGCCCGCCCCGCCCCTCGAACGTCTCCGACAAGGTCTTCTCGATGACGTCCTGTCCGCTGTAGAGGACCTGCGGGTACGGACTGGCCACGTCATCGATCGCGATGGGCGTGGTCGGCGTTCCGTTGATGAAGAAGTTGACGAGGCGGATGGGGTAGGCTTGCGCCGCGAGCGCCTCGCGGAGGCCGATGCCGGCCAGGAGTTCCTGTGGCCGCGCCCATAGGTTGTTGGCGCGCGAGTAGGCCTGCAATTCCGTCCGCTCTTCCAGGATCAGGCAATCCACGCCGTGGTGGCGCAGGCCGCAGCCGGCAACCAGGCCAACGGGGCCGGCACCGACGACGATGACGTCGGCATCGTAGGGCTTGGCGTTCGCGTCCTGGCGCATGGTGACCTCGTCGTTGGGTAGGATGGGGTTCACGCTGCGCAGATGCCGGGAACGGCGACCGTGCGGAACAGGTGTGGGCTGGCTGTCGCGCTCGCCGGATAGTCGGCGAGACGGGCCTGGAACTCTGGATTGGTGAAGGCTGCCCGGAATGCCGCGACGCTGTCCCAAACGGCGTAGTTCAGGAAGGTGCCGCTACCCGCGATGCCGCGGTGGAGCTGGGTCGACACGAATCCGGGCTGCCGCTTCATAATCTCCGCGTCGGCCGTCCAGGCGGCGAGCAGGGCGTCGGCCTCCGCGGGTGGGACGACGAAGGTGTTGATCAGGACGACGGATTGGCCCTCGTCCTTCAACTGGTCCGCCAGGGTCACGGTCCGGTCCATCTCGATGAATGTCGGCATGTCAGGCTCCTTCGGTTGCCGGATGCGTTGCAGGGGTCGGTGCGTGCGGCCCGTCGAGACGTCGCTGCATCTCGCGCAGGAGTTCACTCGCCGCTTCGAAGGATTCGGCCGGAAGGCCTGACGCGAGAGCGTCGGCCCAGCGCTCCTGTCGCGCGCTCGCCGCGCGATAGGCCGCCGCCCCGGCTTCCGTCATCACCACCAGCATGGCGCGGCGGTGATGCGGATTGGGCTCCAGGCGGACCAGGCCATCAGGCCGCATGTCGTCCACCAGGCGCTGCACGGCCTGCCGGGTCAGCCCCATGTTGCGGGCGATGTGGGCGACCGGCAGCGGCACCGGCGAAAGGGCGATGGCCCCCAGCACGTGCCAGCGAGCGCTCGTCAGTCCGAGGTCGCCCACAAGGGTGTCTCCTGCGGCGAGGAGATCGCCGTTCAGGCGGAAGATGTCGAGGACGAGGCTGGTCCAGGCGCGCCGGAGGCGGGTGGGGTCTGACGAGGCGTTGGTTCGGGTGGGGCGCATGTCCAACGTTATAGCGTTTAGGCCGAATTCGTCAAATGGACAACATATTGTCAAATTGGGCGTGCGTCGGGGTGTCTACGGGGGCCCTCGCTGGCCGGAGCGATCCTCCGCGACGATGACGATGACGGGGTTCCGGTGCGGACGAAGTCGGGCCGCTGCCGCTCCAAGTCATAGGTCGCTGCACGGGGACGGTGTTGCCTAAGCAACGGCGGACCTGCCTGGCACCGGGCGCGGTGGGTTCCTCATAGTCCGCGAAGAGGGCGGTGCCGGCATCACCCTGGCTCCCGACGAATCATGCCCCTGAAGGAGTACCAACGGAAGTCTGCGACTTATTGAGCCCCATGCATCGGATGTATACCACCGGTCGTCTCGGGGCCTGACGGCGCCACGCTTCCTCCTTGGACCCGTGATCGACAAACTCGACCTTCTCCTCGCCTTGTCGCGTGAGCACCATTTCGGGCGCGCCGCGGAGGCTTGCTGCGTTACGCAGCAGACCCTGTCGGCCGGTGTGAAGAGCCTGGAGAATCAGCTCGGTACCCGCTTGGTGCAGCGCGGCTCCCGGTTCCAGGGATTCACGCCGGAGGGCGAACGTGTTCTGGCCTGGGCCCGGCGGATCGTCGCCGATGCGCGAGCGATGCGCGAGGATGTCGCGACCCTGCGCCGGGGACCGGCAGGACACCTGCGGATCGCCGCGATCCCGACCGTCCTCCCGATGATCGCGGCGCTGACGACGCCCTACCACCTGCGCTACCCGGACGTGCGCCTGAGCGTTCTGTCGGCGACGTCGGCGAACATCCTCGACCTGATCGAGAATCTCGAGGCGGATGCCGGTCTCACCTATCTCGATCATGAGCCGTTGAGCCGGGTCACGGCGATCCCGCTCTTCCAGGAACGCTACCAGCTTCTTACCGCGGCCGGCGGTCCGCACGACGGTCGGACGAGCATCAGCTGGTCCGAGGTGAGCCGGATGCCGCTCTGCCTGCTGACGCCGGACATGCAGAACCGGCGCATTGTCGATCAGCAACTGCGCGCTTCGGGGAGTGCCCCTGCGCCGACCCTCGAGTCGAATTCGATGATCGTCCTGATGAGCCATGTGCGCACGTTGCACTGGTCGAGCATCATGCCGGCCGCGCTGACCGAGGCCCTCGGGCCGATGCCGGGCCTGCGAACCATCCCGATCGTCGAGCCGGATATCGCGCACACGATCGGCCTCGTCGTGCCGCAGCGCGAACCGGCGACGCCGATGGTCGCCGCGCTGGTGGGCCTCAGTCGACAATTGGCGCGAACCCTGGATGGGCGGATCGGGAATGCGGATTCGTCCCGCGCCTGCGCCATCGACGCGCGTCAGGACAGTCTTCGATGAGACGGGCGCGTGCTGTGTCCGGATCGATCGATCCGAGAAACGATGCCGCCGCTGCGATCAGGTTCTGCGACCGATGCAGAGAGACGCGAAACCGCGCCGTCATCTCGATATCCCGTAAGCGCTGAGTTTCCGCCATGATCAAGTCTGGTCTGATCGCTCGCGTCTCCGAGCAGTACCCACATCTTGGGAGCGCGGCGGTAGACGCCGTCGTGAACGCCATCCTGGCGCGGATCGCCCAAGCCCTCGCGGCCGATGACCGGGTCGAATTGCGGGGCCTCGGAGTGTTCTCAGCGGTCGCCCGCGCGCCGCGCCCGGGGCGAAACCTGGCGTCGGGGGAGCCGGTCCTGGTGGGAGAGAGGCGCATCATCTCCTTCCGGGCGAGCCGCACGATCGCGGTGCAGCTGCGTCGGTCCGTGGCGCCGATCATCCTCCGGACGAGAGACCCGGTCGTCAGATCGTCACTCCAGCCCACCTGCACCGCCGATCAATCGCGTGCGGCTTAGCGTCCGTCGTCGTCGCGCACGCGGCACTGTCGCTTCGTGACCTGCACGGGGCTCGGACATCCCGTCCGTAGGCGATGCCGGTCGGACCGACTACATTGATGCGGACACCCGCTCGGCTGGGAATTGCTCTCCTGTGAACACGGCCCCGTTTCCACGTCCGCATGGTGAGCGTCGTCGTTCGCTTCGCGCCTCCCTTCGCCTCGTTCCCTTGCTGGTCGGGTTCGGTCTCAGCGGGCCGGTCGAGGCGCGGCCTTTCACCGATGCCGCCGGCCGGACCGTCGAGGTTCCGGAGCACCCCACCCGCATCCTGGCGGCCGGCCCGCCGGCCTCCGTCCTGCTCTACACCCTGGCGCCGGACCGGATGGTCGGCTGGATCCGCAGCCCAACTGCGGAGGAAAAGGCTTACCTCGCACCCGCGACCCGCGACCTGCCCGCAACGGGGCGCCTGACCGGGCGCGGCGGAACGGCGAACGTCGAGGCGGTGCTCGGCCTGAAGCCTGATCTCATCCTCGACGTCGGCAGCACGGCGCCGACCTACGTGTCCCTCGCGGATCGGGTCCAGGCCCAGACCGGAATTCCCTACGTGCTCCTGGACGGGCATTTCGAGAAGACCGCGGAGAGTTATCGGCATCTCGGCGCTCTCCTCGGGCTGGAGGCGCCGGCGGCGGACCTCGCGGGCGCGTCCGAGGCCGCGGTGGCGGATGTGGCCCGGGTCATCGCGACGGTGCCGGAGGAGCGGCGCCCCCGGGTCTACTACGCTCGCGGGCCGAAGGGACTCGAGACCGGACTCGGTGGATCGATCAACGTCGAGCTGCTCGGGGTCGTCGGAGCCCGCAACGTCGCGGCTGCGGCCGGGCCCGGCGGGATCGCCACCGTCTCGCCGGAACAGGTGCTGGCTTGGGACCCGGACGTGATCCTCACCCAGGAGGCCGGCTTTCGGCGTGGGATCGCGCAAGACGCGCTCTGGTCCGGGCTCCGGGCCGTGCGCGCGGGTCGGGTCTACCAGGTGCCGGCCCTACCCTTCGGTTGGTTCGATGCGCCGCCCGGGGCCAATCGCCTGATCGGCATCCGTTGGCTGGCGCAGGTGCTCTATCCGGACCTGTTCCCGACCGGCCTGGAGGCAGCGACGCGGGAGTTCTACCGGCGCTTCTATCATGTGAATCTCGATGACGGGCAGGTGGCGGCGCTGCTCTCTGGCGCCGTCGCCGGTCCGAAGCCGTGACGCATGAGACCGAAATCCCTGCGCTGCCCGGGCGGGCCAGGCGCCGGGCCTGGGTGCGGATCTGGCCCGTCCTGGTGTCGCCGCTGGGTCTCCTCATCCTGGTGGTCCTCGCACTGGCCACGGGACGCTTCGCCGTTCCCCTGAGCGACGTGATCGAGATCCTCGGTGCCCGGCTCCTCGGCCTGCCCGCGCGGACAGACCCGGCGATGCAGACGGTCATCCTCCAGATCCGCCTGCCCCGTGTCCTCGCCGCCCTGGTGGTGGGTGCCAGCCTCGCCGCCGCCGGGGCGACCTACCAGGGTTTGTTCCGAAATCCCCTGGTCTCGCCGGACATTCTCGGGGTCTCGGCAGGGGCGAGCCTCGGGGCTGTGCTCGGCATCTTCCTGTCCCTGCCCGTGGGCGCGATCCAGGGGCTCGCCTTCGCGGGCGGCCTCACGGCGGTCGCCGCTGTCTACGCGGTGGGCGCGGCGGTGCGTGGGCAGGACCCGGTGCTGACACTGGTCCTGGCCGGCGTCGCCATCGGGGCCGTGCTGGGCTCGGCCATCGCGCTCCTGAAGGTCCTGGCGGACCCCTACAACCAGTTGCCGGCCATCACCTACTGGCTTCTCGGGAGCCTGGCTTCGGTGAACTTAGGAGATGTCGGCGCAATCCTGCCGGCCATCGGCCTCGGTCTGGGGCCCCTGGTGCTCCTGCGCTGGCGCATGAACCTGATGGGTCTCGGGGAAGAGGAAGCCCGCGCCCTCGGGGTCGAAACCCGGGTCCTGCGTCCGGTCCTGATCGCCGCCGCGACCTTGGTCACCGCCGCGTCGGTGTCGGTGACGGGTGTGATCGGATGGATCGGCCTCCTGGTGCCGCACGTGGCCCGACTGCTCGTGGGTCCGGATTTCCGCCGACTGCTACCGGCTTCCCTGGTCCTCGGCGCGGGCTACCTGCTCGCCGTCGACCTCGTGGCGCGCACCATCGCCCCGATCGAGGTGCCGCTCGGCATTCTGACCGCGCTCATCGGCGCGCCATTCTTCCTCTGGCTCCTTGCCAGCGGCCGGCGGGGCTGGGCCTGATGCTGAGCGTCGAGGATCTCGCCTTCGGCTACGGACGCCGTCGCATCGGCGCGGGCGTCGCCCTCACCGTCGAGCCCGGCGAAGTGCTGTGCCTGCTCGGTCCGAATGGCGGCGGCAAGACCACGTTGTTCAAGACGCTCCTGGGTCTGCTCCCGCCCCTCGGCGGCCGCATCTGCCTCGACGGGGAAGACATCGGCCGCTGGTCCCGGCGCCGACTGGCGGCGAGCCTCGGCTACGTCCCACAGGCACAGAGCGGGTTCTTCCCGTTCCGGGTGCGTGACGTCGTCCTGATGGGGCGTGCCAGCCGGCTCGGCGTCTTCGCGAGTCCCGGCGCGGCCGATCATGCCGTGGCCGAAACGGTCCTCCAAACCCTGGAGATCGGGCATCTTGCGGACCGGGTCTATACCGAGATCAGCGGCGGAGAGCGCCAGATGGTGCTGATCGCGCGCGCGCTCGCCGGCGCGCCTCGGATCGTTGTGATGGATGAGCCCACCGCCAGCCTCGACTTCGGCAATCAGGCCCGGGTGCTCGGCCAGATTCGGCGGCTGTCGCGCGCCGGGATCACCGTCATCCTCTCGACCCACGACCCGGACCACGCCTTCCTGTGCGCCGACCGCGTGGCCCTGCTGCACGAGGGCCGCCTCCTCGCCCTCGGAACTCCGACCGCGACGATCACGCCCGAAACCCTGGCGCACATCTACGGCGTCGCCGTCGCGGTGGTACCACTGCCGGGTCATGGGCACGCCGTCTGCGCCCCGCTCCTACCGGATTAGGGGTGCGGATCTCCGGGGCCGGCAGTCCCTGTTCCTATGCCTCGCATGGTCTAAACAGGCCGGTATCCGGATGTCCGGCACGCACGCTCGGTGAGGGCCTCGGCGAGGGAATCGAAGGTGGCGTCGACCAGGGAATGGGCGGTTGCGAGGTAGTAGCGCTCCCAGCCCACGGAGAGAAAATCAAGTCCGAACCGGTCGGCCGCCGCCCGTGCACCGAGCCCGGCATCGGCGGCGCCGTAGGCAATCACGGCAGCGACTGCCTGATGGGTGAATTCCTCGGTGGCGTAACCCCGGATCCCGTCGGCTGAAATGTCGTGTTGGGCCAGCAGGCGATCGAACCAGACGCGCGTGCCCGAGCCCTTCTGGCGGTTGACGTACCGGGCCCTCCCCGCGGCGAGGTCGGCCACGCCCCGGATGCCGAGGGGATTGCCCGCTGCGAGCATCAATCCCTGCTCGCGCTCGAACAGGATCCTGATCCGGAAACCGGGATTGGCCGCGAGCTCTGCGAAGGCGGGACCGGCCGAAGGCCAGTCTACGGCACCGCAGTGGAATCCGGCCGCATCGGCGCGGGCTTCGGTCAGGCGAGCCACGGCATCCTCGCTGCCGGCGATCGCCAGTGCGAGCCCCGGCCACGTCGCCGCGACGTCCATGAGGAGCAGGTCGTGGCTGGCGACCAGCGTGACCGGGCGCGGGGCTCCGGTCAGGACGGGTGCGAGGCGCGCGCCGATGACACGCGCTTCCCGGGCCATCGGCATGGCGAGACTGGCCGAGGCCGTTCCGAGGGACTCGCGCAGTAGCACACCCGTGGGCGTCAAGGCGCTGCCGTGCCCGCGCGTCTTCTGGACGAGCTGGTGCCCGAGCGCGGCTTCGAGGGCCCGAAGGCGCTCCCAGCCCGCCCGGTAGGAGAGGCCGAGCGCGGTGGCGATGCCCTGGACGGAGCCCGTCTCTGCGATCGCGTCCAACACCGTCACCGTCTCGGCGACCGAGATGCGGTGAGACCCTACGGTGATCGTGCCGCCCACGGCGAGATCGACGTCGATTGCCGTGTCATCGGATGTCTGCGTCATATTGCTGTCGGCATAGCATCTTTCTACGCGTTTGTGACCAGCGAGCGCGCTTGGGGTGGCCACAGATGACGGGATCCAATCGTATGAAGCGGGAGCACAAGATCGAGACCGGTCCTGCTCCGGTGTTGGCTTGCGCCGCTCGCGATGCGGGGTCGGTGAGCCCCGAAGCCGCCTCCTGCAAATCGCAGATTTGACCTTGGCCCCCACCCTTCGAGCGACGCACGCCTTCGGACCGTCGCGGCTCGCGCGCGACGTGGCGTTTCCCCTCCGATTGCAATTCTCACCGTCGGAGATTCCAGGCCTCGCGGCCGGGTATCGGATCGACGTGAAGGAGCAAGCGGCCTTCGCCGCGGGCACGCGCATCCGCAACGGCGGCTGCAGACGTGAGAATCTCGCGCCCATTCTGACCTGGAAGGTCAGCGACCGTGGCCGGTCGCGTCAGCAGAGGAACAGTGACGAGGAGGTCGCCGATGCTCTGCGAACGGCGTTGGTCGCCACGACTCCACGGGTGGCCGTGTCGGTCCTGACCGGTCTCTCCGGTGTTGCCGTCCCGGTCGCGTCCGCGATCCTGGCAGTCATCCTGCCGGATCAGTACGCTGTCATCGACCCTCGGGGCCTCAAGGCCCTCGGCTGGGGACCGCTCGAGATCGGTGCGAAGGCATCCCTGCCGCTCGACCTCTACCTCCACTACCTCGCGTTCTGCCGGGACCTTTCCCGAAGCTGCGGCATCACCCTTCAGGATTTGGACCGCGCCCTCTGGGAATGGACGAAGGTCGCGGACCTGCGACCCGGGCTGCTGCCAGGTCTCCTGCCAGGTCTCCTGCCAGGTCTCCTGCCAAGTCTCCTTCCAGGGCCCCTGCCAAGTCTCCTTCCAGGGCCCCTGCCAAGTCTCCTTCCAGGGCCCCTGCCAAGTCTCCTGCACGGCCGGGAGGAGAATCACGCACCGCGCTGAGTGAGGGAGCGGGGCGGCGAGTCGGGCCGGTCCCTGGGGCAGCAGCGATGGCGGCGATCCTGCGATCCCAATTGGCCGCCCTATTCCGAAGCTCTGGCGCAGCGTCGAGCGGGGGGGGGCGGGTGTTCGCGGCCAGTGTCCGGCGATCTGCGATGACGGCCATCGTTTGAGCTGAGTGAGGGATCGACGCTTGCAGCCCCCCGGGGGGCTCACGAACCGTTGACGGGGCACAATCCGGAACGGAGCTCGGATCGATCGGTTCACCTGAAACCCGATCCGGCCCGGAGTTTGTGACCTTGAAAGCCCCCGTTCGCTACAGTCCCGACGTCGAGGTGGTAACGTCCGATGAGGACGTGACCATCGCGCAACTCAACCAGACCTTCGACAAGATCCTGCAGACCGTAGCCGCGGATTCCGGCCACGCGGTGCGGTCGGTGCATGCGAAGGCGCACGGCATCCTGGAGGGCGAGCTCCGCATCGATGACGCCCTACCTGAAGAACTTGCTCAAGGCCTGTTCGCCCGGCCTGGGACGCACAAGGTTCTGATGCGCCTGTCTACCAACGCGGGTGATATCCTTCCCGACGCCGTGTCCCTGCCGCGGGGGCTGGCGCTGAAGGTGCTGGACGTCGAGGGCGAACGGCTGCCGGGTGCCGAAGGTGCCACGCAGAATTTCATCATGGTCAACGGCAAGGTCTTCCAGGCTCCGAGTGCCGACAAGTTCCTCGGCAGCCTGAAGCTGCTGGCCGGCACCACGGATCGGGCCGAAGGCCTGAAGGTCGCAGCCTCGACGGTGCTGCGGGGCGTCAACAAGGCGCTTCAGGCCGTGGGCGTGGAGAGCACGACGCTGGCGTCCCTCGGCGGGGCCCCCAACGTCGACCCGCTCGGCGAGACTTACTACAGCGTCACGCCGTTCCGGTACGGCGACTACGTCGCCAAGTTTTCGGTCGCCCCAATTGCCCCGGCCCTCACCGCGCTGACCGGTCACGAGATCGATGCGTCCGGTCGCCCCGATGCGATCCGCGAGACGGTGCAGTCCGAAATGCGCGCCATCGAGGGCGTCTGGGAATTCCGCGTCCAACTTTGCCGCGATCTTGAGCGCCAGCCTGTCGAGGACCCGACCGTGGAGTGGAACGAGGCGGAAGCCCCCTTCCAACGCGTGGGGCTGATCACCGTCCGGCCGCAGGACAGCTGGGATGCGACGCGCGTCCAGGCGGTCGACGAGGAGATGCGCTTCAGCATCTGGACGGGGCTCGCCGCCCATAAGCCCCTGGGCAACATCAACCGCGCTCGCAACGCGCCCTACAGGCACTCGGCCGAGTTCCGCCAACGCTTTAATGGCTGTCCGATCCACGAGCCCGGCACGGTGCGTTGAGGTCCGGTGAACCCATGCCGACGGTGGGCAATCGCGCCCGATGCACGCGACTGAGGCGCGGCGAGACCGGGCACTCATGACACCCGCTCGCTGCCCTGCTGGCGTTCGAGCCTCGCCTCGCTGACTCGATCCGTGGTGGTGTTCCCTCCGGGATCCCACCGCGATCCATCAGCGATGTTGGCTCGAAGACCTCCTCCTGGCGATTCGCTTGCCGCGGGAGGGGCGGTATCTCGGCTAGCTTCGCAGTCATCGCCGTCGCGGCCGTCACCCTCCTGCTGCGGGTCGGTCGAGGAGCGCAGCGCCGGATCAGATCTCGATACAGATCTTTCCGAAGTGCCGGTTGCTCTCCTGGTGCCGGAACGCCGCGACAAGATCCGCTAGGGGATAGCGGCGATCGATGATCGGACGCAGCCCGCAGGCCTCGATGCCGCGGACCATCTCGATCTGCTGGCGTCGACTGCCGACCAGCACGCCTTGCAGGCGGATCTGCCGAAGCAGGGCGGGCACCAGGGGAAGTGGTCCGGCCACACCACTCAGGATGCCGATCACCGAGATGTGGCCACCCACCCGCACGGCCGCCATCGACTGCTCCAGGGTCGCGGGACCACCGACGTCGAGGACGTGGTCCACGCCGCGCCCATCGGTCAGGCGCCGGGCCGTTTCACCCCAGGTGATGTCGGACTGGTAGTTCAGGACGTGATCCGCCCCCAGAGCCCGCAGGCGTTCGAGCTTTTCCTCGCTCGACGAGGTGGCGACCACCGTGGCGCCGGCGGCTTTCGCAAACTGCAGGGCGAAGAGCGAGACGCCGCCGGTACCCTGAACCAGGACGACGTCACCGCTCTTGAGCCCCGCATCCCCGTGCAGAGCCCGCCAGGCCGTGAGCGCCGCCGTCGTCAGCGTCGCCGCCTCGGCATGGTCCCACCCTCGCGGTGCATGCGTGAACGCCATCGCGGACGCAGTGACGCGCTCGCGGGCGTACCCGTCGATGCCGTCGCCCGGCACGGTCGCGAATCCCTCGACCTGGGGATTTCCCTCCGTCCAGGTTGGAAAGAAGGTGCTGACCACGCGGTCGCCCACGGCGAACGCCTCGACGTCCGGTCCCAGGGCCTCGACCTCACCGGCCCCATCCGACATCGGCACGCGCGGCTCGCTCGGGCCCCACATGCCGCTGACCACGGCGTAGTCGTGATAGTTGAGCGAATTGGCCCGCAGGCGAACGGTGATCTCGCCGGGGCCGGGCTCGGGAACCGGTCGCTCGCCGAAGCCGACGGTGTCGAACCCACCACCGGGTTGAACGATCACTGCGCGGGATGTCGATCCAGTCATTCTCAACCTGTCCGTCTCGCCGGCGCAACGTACCGGCCCTGCAGGGGGCGAAATCCGTGCCGGGAATGGGGGCGCCGGACTTCCATGGTGGCCGCAGACTCGACGCCTGTCGAGACAGTCTGGCCGGACTCCGCCGGGACGAAGCAGTCCAGTCCAGATCGCGAAGCAACCGTGGCATTGTGGACCATCGTCGTTCGCGCTTAAGAACGACTCCAAGTTCAGCCAGTCGACGCACCCAGCGTCGACGCTGCCCTGAGGATCGTCATGCGTTCATCCAGCACCAAGTACGCTCTTGCGGCCGGTATCGCTTTTGCTGTCGTGACTGCTGCGCCGGTCTTTGCCGAGGAGGCAACGACCGCCGAACAGACCATCAACGTCATGAACAAGCTGTTTGGGTCGCATCCGGGTAAGCGCGCCAACCATGCCAAGGGCGTGGTGGCGGAGGGCAGCTTCACGCCTTCGGCCGAGGCCGCGCGGATCAGCAGGGCGTCGCTGTTCCAGGGATTGCCCGTTCCGGTGACGATCCGGTTCTCGGATGCGACCGGCGTGCCGACGATCCCCGACGGCTCGAAGAACGCGAATCCGCACGGGATGTCGCTGAAGTTCAAGCTCGTGGATGGCTCGGAGATGGACGTCGTCCTGAATGCACTCAAGTACTTCCCGGTGGCGACCGGCGAGGCGTTCCGCGACCTGCTCCAGGCGGTCGCCGAGAGTGGCCCGGACGCGGCGCATCCGACCGCTCTGGAGCGCTTCACCGCGGCGCATCCGGCAGCGGCCACGGCCGGCGGCACGGCCCAGACCCCGTCGAGCCTGGCGCGGCAGACCTATAACGGCGTGAACGCCTTCATCTTCGTCGACAAGGATGGCAAGCGCCAACCGTTCCGCTTCCGCGTCGTGCCTGTCCAGGGCGAAGACATCCTCTCGCCCGAGGAGGCGGCCAAGCGCGAGCCGGACTATCTGATGGCGGAAATCGGTCCCCGCGTCGCGAAAGAACCGGCTCGCTTCACCATCCAGGCGCAGCTCGCCGCGCCGGGCGACCCGACCAACGACGCCACCAAGCCCTGGCCCGATGATCGAAAGATCGTCGACCTGGGCGTCCTTACGGTCTCCAAGGTCGTACCCGACAGTGCCGAGGCCGAGAAGGCGCTGCTGTTCATGCCGAACGCCCTCACGGATGGCGTCGAGGTCTCCGACGATCCCCTGATCGACGCCCGGGTCCAGGCTTACGCCGTCTCGTTCGGACGCCGGAGCCAATAGGCTCGGTCGCTCCCAGATCCGCTCTCACCGGGTGGTTCCGGCGGCCGGGGCACCCGAGGCTCCGGGCCGTGACGATGCTGAGCCTTTGTCGGAAGCCGCTTCGGAACCGGTGCGGCGGCTGCCATCTTCGATCGCGCCGGAGCCGGTCAGTCCGCCGGCTCCCACGCTCGTCGTTCCGGAACCTGCGGGACCGCGCGATCCCGACTGGGACCCGTCACCCGCCTTGGCCGAACCGTCCACGGCAGATGCGGATCCCGCGAGGCCGATCAGGATCGCGCCTGCGATCAGAGGGGCGTGCATCGGCATTGTGCAAAGTCTCCGTCGTCCGTCGGACTGTTCCGACTCGTGCGATCCGAGAAGCCGCGCGCCGCACCGGGTGTTCCCGGCACCTCCGGAGAGGCTTCGCTGACCCGGCGCCGAGATCAACCGGGCCTTTGGCGGGCCCGGGCACCCTACGCACGGTGGCCCCTATGGTGGGTACCGCAGACATGGGGGCGCGGCTTCGCCACAGGAACAGCTCCCTGACCACGCCAGTTTACGCGTCAGGTCTATCCCACGGGGCTTTCCATGAAGATGTCCGCTCCCCTGTTGAGCGCCGGCGTGCTCGCGATCCTGATGACATCGTCCGCTCTGGCGCAGGGGTTGCTGGCCCCGGACGGCCGCCGCGGCGTCATCATCCAGAACCAGCCCAACACGACCGGCAATAGCCGCGATCTGGTAATTTCGTACGGGGCCACAGGGGCGGATACTGTGACCACGAATTCGGCCGCCGGAGGCAATGCGAGCCGGCCGGAGCAAGCCTTCCCCAACGGCAGTGCCAACGGTGGACCGGGCGGCCGCTGACGGTCCTGGCGGGTACGACGCCGCCCGTCGGCGGCTCTGGCAGAGTTCCCCGTCGCCGATTGGTGCCTGCCACGTGATCCCGTCCCTGGCCTGCTGCGCCGGCCGTTGTCGGAGCCGGAGCGTCCTGGCATGATGCGGCATGCCGCAAACGTCCTACCCCCGCTGGTCGCCCGCCGAACTCGTCGATGAACTGCGCGAAGCTGCCGAGGAGATCGCTCCCGAATTGAACGGGATCAGGGCCGAGGAAACCCTCGAGGGTGAATCGGCCCAGATGATCGAGGAGATGGCGGACGCCCTCAAGCGGATCGCGAGCGGGGCACCGCGTCCTCAAGACATCGCACGTGAGGCGCTGGCCGCGCAGACGCCCCGCAAGCCGATCGGGCGGCCGCAGCCGGTATTGCGCAAGCCGCCGAAGCCGCGGCGCTGATCGAGGGGCTTCCAGGTACCTGGGCCGCGTCCGGGCCGCAGCCAAAAAGGTCGGTCTAACTTAAGGTTACCGCCGCTATGGCCATCGCTGGTGGCGCCTCCATACTGGTGGAGGATCGTGCGAACTGGTAGGTCACGATCAGGTTGGAATGCGGTCTATGGCGGGTCGGCCAGCGCGATACACTGAGCTCCCCACGAGGCGAACCTAAGAATGTCCGTGTCTGCCGGCGCATCGATTCACCCGATCATTCTCTGCGGCGGTTCGGGCACGCGGCTCTGGCCGGCGTCGCGGGAGAGCATGCCCAAGCAGTTCACGCCGCTTGTGGACCCCAAGACCTCGACCTTCCAGGCCACCGCCCAGCGCCTGAGCGACACCGGCGTCTTCGCGCGCCCGACCGTGCTCACCAGCAGCGATGCGCGCTTCATCGTCGCCGAGCAGCTGCAGCAGGCCGGCATCGCGGCCGACATCATCCTCGAGCCCGAGCGGCGCGACTCCGCCGCAGCGGTGGCGGTCGCCACCCTGCACGCGGCCCGGCGCGACCCCGAGAGCGTCGTGCTGATCATGGCCGCCGACCACGTCATCGGCGACACCCCCGCCTTCGTGGCCGCTGCCAAGGCCGCCGCGGCCGGCGCCCGGGCCGGGGCCATCATGACCCTCGGGATCACCCCGACTTCGCCCGCCACCGGCTACGGCTATATCCGCGTCGGCGCAGCCCTTTCGGGCGGCGCGGGCAACCATGCGGTCGAGCGCTTCGTGGAGAAGCCCGATCACGACGGCGCCCTGCGGCTGATCGACGAGGGCGCCCTCTGGAACTCGGGCTACTTCCTGTTCCGCGCCGACGTGATGCTGGCCGAGCTCGAGGCCCATGCCCCGGAGATCCTGGCGGCCACGCGGGCGGCGCTCGATGCGGCCGTGACCGACCTGGACTTCGTGCGCCTCGACGCGGACGCTTTCGGGCGGGCCCCCAAGACCTCGATCGACTACGCCGTGATGGAGCGGACCCGGCATGCTGGCGTCCGTCCGGTCTCTTTCGCGTGGTCGGATGTCGGCACCTGGGACGCGGTCTGGGACGTGCTGGCGCACGATGCCGACGGCAACGCCGTCCGGGGCCGGGTCGAGACCATCGACACCCATGGCAGCCTGATCCACAGCGAGGGCGAGCACCTGACGACGGTGGTGGGCCTGGACGACGTCGTCGTGGTCACGACGCCCGACGCCGTCCTGGTGACCTCGAAGGCCCGCTCGGGCCGGGTGAAGGACCTCGTCACCCGCCTGCGCGAGAAGGCCCACCCGGAGGCGGACGCGCATCGGCGCATGTACCGGCCCTGGGGCTGGTACCAGCGGATCGACATCGGCGAGCGCTTCCAGGTCAAGCGGATCATGGTGACGCCGGGCGGACGGCTGTCGCTGCAGAAGCACTTCCACCGGGCCGAGCACTGGGTGGTGGTCAAGGGCACGGCGGAGGTCACGCTCAACGAGTCGGTGGTGCTGGTGCACGAGAACGAAGCGATCTACCTGCCGATCGGCTCGATGCACCGCCTGACCAACCCGGGCAAGATCCCCCTGGAGCTCATCGAGGTGCAGGTCGGCTCCTACACCGGCGAGGACGACATCATCCGCGTCGAAGATATCTACGGACGGTGAGACACAGGCGTTTCCCTGCAAGGCTCCCGAAGAGGCTCTGGAACGCACACAAGGCAAGTGATCGCCTCCAACGGTGATGCGCCGCCGGCGTATCTTGACCGTCTGCAACGCCAAAGCCGCCGAGAAGACTGGTCCGGGGAGACGGACGCCAGGGCCCGATTATCCGGGGGCCTGTCGATCACGCAGGGCCTGACGCACACGCGATAGCGCGAGCAGGACGATGCAGGGGATGATGATACACGTTATGGTCGTGAAAACGTCTTCCGGCGGCGAACCTCCGAGGGGCGCTCCGCCGTCTCAGCAGAAAGGCCACTCGTTCCTCGCCGGTTCGTGATGAGCGATTTCCGGCGTGTCGAACGTCTTCAGGTCTCGTTCGAGATGACCTCGACCGTACCGTCGACCCGCTCGATATCGAGCGAGAGATGCGCCCGGAAAAGGACCTGCGCTTCGTCGCCACGCACGATCGCAAGATAGTCCTGACGCTCGGTCTCGACGCTGAATTCCTGTGCGATCTTGGCCATGATGCGCACGAGCTTCGTGCGCACCGCATCTTCGTCGGACAATTCGAATCCGACCTTGTCCTTGACGAAGTTGGCTCCGTCGTGGAGGTCGATGAAAAAGCGTGGCATTGACAATATTACCCGTGGGAATTTATCCCACTCCATGGAATTAAACTAGGCCGTTCGCGGGCCGAGTGCAATCGGTGGTCCCTGCTTAGGTCTGCTACGAGACGGATTTGTCAGCCTCGTGGCCTGCGCGACCGAATGACAGTGTCTTGACCAGCCTCTGTCCGCTGCGAAGGTTCGTGTCATTGAGCAACGCGCGGGACAAGGCGGCGACCGTTGCGGTATCACGCCTCACCTCCCCACCCGCTCAAGTTGCCCGCGCATGTTCTTTCCCCTGTCGAAGCTGCTCTATTTCCTCGTGACGCCTTCGAACGCCCTTGCCCTCCTGGTGCTTCTCGGGATCGGATTGGCGGCAGGAGGATGGCTTCGGAGCGGCCTCTGGATCGGTGGCCTGGCTGCCCTGTTCCTTCTCATTGCCGGTCTGTCACCCTTGCCCGTCCTCATCGCCCTTCCCCTCGAGGAGCGATTTCCCGCATTCGTCGACGATGGTTCGCCGGTGACCGGGATCATCGTTCTCGGCGGTGCGATCGAGACCCGGCTCTCGGCGGATCGCGGCCAACTCCTTCTCAATGACGCGGCCGAGCGACAGGTCGCGATGGCGGATCTGGCCCGCCGCTATCCGCAGAGCCGCCTCGTCTTCACCGGCGGCAGTGGCAGCCTCGCCGGAAGCAAAGCCTCGGAATCGGAGATTGTCGGTCGCTACGCCGACACGATGGGCCTGCCGCGCACGCGCCTGATCCTCGAGGATCGCTCGCGCAACACGCGCGAGAACGCCCGCTTTACCGCCGACATGGTCAAGCCGCAGCCGGGGGAGCGCTGGCTCCTCGTCACGTCGGCTTGGCACATGCCCCGGGCGATCGGCTGTTTTCGCGAGGCCGGCTTCGGCGTCACCGCCTATCCGGTGGATTATCGCACCGGCGGTTGGGGCGACATCCTGCACGTCAACGCCTTCGCGTCCGAGGGGCTGGCACTCCTGGACATCGTCACGAAGGAGTGGTTCGGCCTCGTCGCCTACCGGCTCAGCGGCTACACCGATGCCCTGCTGCCGGCGCCTCAGGCCTCGTCCGGCGTCGAGGCTGCGGCGCCGAGCCGGTAGATGCCGCGGAAGTCATCGGGGTCCTCGACCGGCTTTCCCTTGCGCAGGATCGCCACTTCGCCGGCCTTGGTCATCCGTACGGCAATCCGACGGATCGGCTGCATCAGAGGGCTCCAGTCGTCCGGCTGCGGTCCCCCGAGTTCCCGGGCCACCTCCGACGGGCAGATGGTCTTGCCGGGGTCGCGAGCCGCGAGAAGGCGCAGGATCGTCTCCGCGATCAGCGCTTCGGACGGCCCCTTGCGTTCGGGGCGACCCGTGGATTTCGGTTCCGGCTTCGCCGCGGCCTTCGGGGGAGGCGCCGAGGGCACCTTCGAGGCGAGGATCTTCGGGGAGGAGGTGCGCTGGCGCGTGGGCTTCTTGGGAATCGTCATGGCTGCCATCCCTGCCCTGTCCCGTCGTCTTCCGCCAGCAGGGCGGCGCGAATTCGCGAGGCGAATTGCCGTCGCCACATGACCAGCACCACCGCCGTGGTCGTCAGCATCAGGAGCCAGGGGCTGACGAACCAGCCGAGATAGGCCAGGGCGAAGAAGAAGGCGCGCTGGCCGCGTGCGAAGTGGCTCCCGGCGGCGATGTTCATCGCAGCCGCCTTGCGCGCCGCGCGCAGCATCTGCTCCGGCGTCGCATCCGAACCTTTCGGCGGCACTGCGCCGAGGAGGATCGCGCCGTAATTGAACAGCCGGTAAGCCCAGGAGAACTTGAAGAAGGCGTAGACGAAGACGACGGCGAGGCCCGCCACCTTGATCTCCCAGGTCAGGCGCGTGGCGATGGCGCCGAAGGGAAGCGTGCCGAACAAGGTGAGGACGTCGTCGCCCGAGCGCGACAGGGTCAGCACGCCACCGAGGGCGATGAGCGAAGTCGAGGCGAAGAAGGCGGTGCCGTTCTGGAGCGAGGCGTTGATCGTGGTGTCGACGACGCGGTTGTCGCGCCCGATGAGCTGGCGCGTCCACTCCGCCCGCTGCGCGTTCATGATCTGGCTGAGGCTGGTACGGCGCCCGCGCATGCGCGCCACTGCGATGCCGTAGCCGGCCCAGGCCGCTACGAAGTAGCTGAGGGCCGCGAGGTCGAGGTAGGAGAAGTCGGCGGTCAGCATCGCGTCCGGTCTCTCGACGACCGATCGCCGGGCGTCCCGCCCGGGCGCTAGCGCGGATGCCGACGCGCTGTCCAGACGACGAGGCATCGGACGTGTCTCACCCGGGACGAAGCGTCAGCGGATCGCGAAACCGGCCTCCTGCGGTAGATCCGCATCCTCCGTCACGGCGATATCCGTGACGCGGGCGCCGGGCGGGCCCTGCCGGCAGGCTTCGAGCATGCGCGCCACGGCGTCGGGGGCTCCGGAGAACAGGGCCTCCACGGACCCGTCCGGCCGGTTGCGGACATGCCCGGCGAGGCCCAGGCGATCCGCCTCGCCGCGTGTCCAGAACCGGTAGCCGACGCCCTGGACCCGGCCCTGGATGATCACCGCGACGGTTCGGATCTCGGGCATCGCAGTCTTCTCCTCGGTGGCATCAGTGACGGCGGGGGGGGCGAAAGACGACATCGCACCCGCCGATGAAGAGGGGCCGGCGCGCGCAGCATCCCGTGCGGATCCGGCCGGTGTTCGGAGCGCAAAGCCGAGCGCGGGCGATCGAAGACCATCCCGGGACCGGACCTCAACCGGCGCGCCTGCGCTGCCAGGTCTGCAACTCCGCGCGATAGGCGGCCGGCAACTGTGCGGCGGAGGCGGCGGCCAGGACGGCTTCGAGGTAGCCCGGACGCGGCGCCCCCGTGGTGCTGGTGCCGCCGAGATAGATCAGCGCCCGCTTCGACCCGCCCGGCACCGAGACCGGCTGCATCGCCTTGACGTAGAGGCCGGAGGCGACGCCCTCGTAGCGGTCGAGGGCCGGGACGTCCCCGAGGGCCAAATCCCACAGTATACCATGTACGGTCGCGCGTGGGTCGCGCACCACCGAGGCGTAGCCCTCGCGCATGATGATGAAACGGTGCCGGTTGAGGCGGCCCTGCCCGATCAAGGTCGAGCGTGGGCAGCGCGCGGCCATGGCGACGGCATCCATGTTCGCGCCGTAGGCGAAGTACAGGGGCATCGGCCGGGTCCCGGGAGGCCGACCCGGAGCGCTCCGCGTCCCGGGACGGGAAGCCGCGCGCCCCGGGGCCGGCGGCGCGTCAAGCGAATTCGAGGATGACCGCGTCGACCGCGAGGCTGTCGCCCTCCTTGGCGGCGATCTTGGCGACGGTGGCGTCGCGCTCGGCCCGGAGCACGTTCTCCATCTTCATCGCCTCGACGATGGCCAGGGGCTCGCCGTTCTTCACCTCCTGGCCTTCCTTGACCAGGATCGCCTTGACGAGGCCGGGCATCGGGCAGAGCACCTGCTTGCCGGAACCCACATCCTCCTTGATCGGCATCAGGGCGGCCAGGGCCGCCTCGCGCTGGGTGTAGACGCGGGCCTCGGCCGCGGCGCCGGCGTGCTGCAGGGCGACGCCGTTGAGGAGGCCGCGGACCTGCATCGCCACGCGGGTCCCGCCGATCTCGCCCTGCCAGACGGGCTCGCCCGGGCGCCAGTCGGAGGAGACCGGCCAGGTGGTGCCGTCCGCGCCCGTGACGATCAGGGTCCCGCCGACGGCGTCGACGGTGACCGGGTAGGACTCGCCCGCCAGGACCACGACGCGGTCGCGCTCGAAATGCAGCAGGGCCGGATCGCGCATCTGGCCCGAGATGCCGCGCTTGCGCTGGTTCATCTTGTGGTCGATGGCGGCGGCGGCGGCCGCCATGCGCTGGGCGATCGCGCCCTTCGGCTCGGGGGCGACGAAGCCCTCCGGGAACTCCTCGGCGATGAAGCCGGTGGAGAGGTTGCCCGAGCGCCAGCGCGGATGCGCCATCAGGGCGGCGAGGAACGGGATGTTGTGGCGGATGCCCTCGATGGCGAAGGCGTCCAGGGCCTCGCCCTGGGATTCGATGGCCTCGGCCCGGGTCGGGGCCCAGGTGACGAGCTTGGCGATCATCGGGTCGTAGTGGATCGCGATCTCGCCGCCCTCCTCCACGCCGGTGTCGTTGCGCACGGTGGCGCCGCCGAACTGGCCCTCGGCCGGCGGCCGGTAGGTGGTGAGGCGCCCGATCGAGGGCAGGAAGTTGCGGGTCGGGTCCTCGGCGTAGACGCGGCTCTCGACGGCCCAGCCGTCGAGCCTCACGTCCGCCTGGCCGAGCGGCAGGGCCTCGCCGGCCGCGACCCGGATCATCAGCTCGACGAGATCGAGGCCGGTGATCATCTCGGTGACCGGATGCTCCACCTGCAGGCGGGTGTTCATCTCGAGGAAGTAGAACGACTTGTCCTGGCCGGCCACGAACTCGACGGTGCCGGCGGAGTCGTAGTTCACGGCCTTCGCCAGCGCGACGGCCTGCTCGCCCATCTTGCGGCGGGTGGCCTCGTCGAGGAGCGGCGACGGCGCCTCCTCGATGACTTTCTGGTTGCGGCGCTGGATCGAGCACTCGCGCTCGCCGAGATAGATCACGTTGCCGTGCTTGTCGCCGATCACCTGGATCTCGATGTGGCGCGGGTCGGTGATGAACTTCTCCACGAAGACGCGGTCGTCGCCGAAGGAGGAGGCGGCCTCGGACTTGGCGCGGGCGAAGCCCTCGGCGACCTCGCCGGACGAGTGGGCGATGCGCATGCCCTTGCCGCCGCCGCCGGCGGAGGCCTTGATCATCACCGGGTAGCCGATCTCGTCCGCGATGGTGACCGCGTGTTCGGGGCTCTCGATGACGCCGAGGAAGCCCGGCACGGTGGAGACCTTCGCGGCTGAGGCGGCCTTCTTGGATTCGATTTTGTCGCCCATCGCCGCGATGGCGCCGGGGTTGGGACCGATGAAGACGATGCCGGCCGCTTCCAGGGCGCGAGGAAAGGATTCGCGCTCGGACAGGAAGCCGTAGCCCGGATGCACGGCCTGGGCGCCGGTCTGCTTGCAGGCGTCGATGATCTTGTCGATCAGCAGGTAGGACTGCGCCGCCGGGGCCGGACCGATATGCACGGCCTCGTCGGCCATGGCGACGTGCACGGCGTCGCGGTCGGCATCCGAGTAGACCGCCACGGTCTTGATGCCCATGCGCCGGGCGGTCTTGATGATGCGACAGGCGATTTCGCCACGGTTCGCGATCAGGATCTTGTCGAACATCTTTCCGCGCACTCTGGTCCGTCAGGGAACATGCGGCGTCTTACAAACGCCCAAGCTCGTTCCCGTTAAAGCAGTTATGCGGCTTCGGGAAGCTGATGGATCCAGGCCAGAGGCCTGTTTATGCACGGGCACGGGGCACAATCTTACGGTGCGATGCACCATATGATTTTGAATGCGAAATATCAGGGACCGGCGGCTCTTAGGCCGCCAGCAATTCGCGGATCCGGTCGGTCTCGGCGGTGGCGCGGTTGGCCGCCAGCGCGAAGGCGATGAGGGCCTCGTCGCTGGCCTGGGCCTCGCGCACGACCTCGCGGGCGAGGCGGGCGGCGAGACGGGTCGGGCCGCTGCCGGCGCGCAGGGTGCTGACCAGCCAGGAGGCCACGCCCGCATCGATGTAGCCGGTGGGGCGCTCGCCCCAGACGGCGAAATCCACCACCGCCGCGACGAGGTAGTCGCCGAAGCTCGTATCCGCGAAGGTGACGATGCGGTCGAGGGCGATCAGCATGTCGGCCTCGTCGCGGCAAACGAAGCCGTCGGGGAGGACATCGCGCGCCAGGATCCGGACATCCTCGGCGGTGATGCAATCGGCGGCCACGATACGGTTACAGAAAACCTGAAGCGAAAGGTTGATCATCTCTTGATGCCTCCCCGGCTTTGTCTTGGCCGGCCTGTGTCTCTGTCGATGGTTCGACTATGCAGGACGGCATCGTTCAAGCGGTTAACGGGCAAATCTGAATCAATGTTCAGGTTAAAGCCTGCTCACGAATGAGCCTTTCGAAATCATGACGGTCCGGGGCCGGCAAACCCGTTCAGCGCCGCCCTCCCTGCCCCATCTGTCCTGCCCCGCCTCGCCTCCCCGCCCGACGGGCGAAGGGGGCGTCCGGTCAGCCCGCGGGTCCGGGCCCGAGGATCCGCATGTCGAGGCGTCCCTCGGCGTCGCGGAAGACGTCGTAGGTCACGCGATCGCTGATCGTGTTGTCGGCGCCGAAGATCAGCACCTTCGGCTTGCGCGCGATCACGTCGTCGATCGCGCCGTAGGTCGCGGAGGCGATGATGACCTCGTCGCCCACCTGGCAGGTGCGGGCGGCGGCTCCGTTCAGGATGCAGCAGCGCGATCCCGCCGCGCCGTAGAGCACGTAGGTGCTGATCCGGGCGCCCGACATCTTGTTCCAGATCTCGACGAATTCGAGCGGATCGAGTCCGACCTCCCGGCAGAACTCCGCGTCGAGGGTGATCGAGCCGTGATAGTTCAGGTCGGCACCCGTCACCCTGAGGCCGTGCAATTTGGCGCGGACGAAACTCTGCATCGGTCTGGCTCTCCCTCGTGCGGCCGCGTTGTTAGGCGGGGCCGTGCCGGGATGCCAGTTCAATCTGGGGACGTCCGGAAGGCGACGGGCGCGGGCTCGGAGCGCGGGCGCTCCGCTCCCCGGTGGGCCGACCCCGCCGAAGGGCGGACCGGTCCCGGGCCGCTCACGAGAGCCGGGACGATTCGTTCAGGCCGCGGATCCAGCCCCGCAGGCGTTCGGCCTCGAGATCCGCCGGGGGACGACCCTCCGGGGCCCGGATCTCGGCGCGAAGCTGGCCCGGCGCGAGGCCGTAAGCGTCCTTGAAGGCCCGTGAGCCGTGGCTCGGCGTGGCGAACCCGAGGGTCCAGACCAGGGTCGAGATCCGCACGTCCCCGCGGCTCCGCAGGATGGCCGAGCGCAGGCGGGCCACCCGGCGGCGTACGATCTCGCGCCCGACCCCGCCGACCGGGGCGAAGGCCCGGTAGAGGGAGCTGCGGGACATGCCGGAGCCGGAGGCGACCGCGTGCACGTCGAGGTCGCGCCGCCCGAGATGCGCGTCGATGAAGAGCAGGGCACGCAGGCGCCGGGCCGCGTCTCCCGCGTCGTCGTCGCCGGCCAGCCAGGCCGGCAGGTCGCTGGCCGGGCGCAGCAGGCCGGCGATCAGACGGCTCCCGCCCCGAAGGGCCTCCGGGGTGCCGGATGCCCCCCGGGCCAGCGACAGCACCGCCGCGGCGAGGGCCGGGAAGGCATCCCGCGGGAGCACCCGCCCGTGCAGGTCGCGCAGGTTCGGCACCGCCGCTTCCACCACGTCGCGCGGCAGCGAGACCGTGACGTAATCCGCATCGTACAGGACCGTGCGCTGTGGACGCGTCGTGTCGAACAGGACGGCGTCGCCCGCGGCCAGGAGGCGCTCGGCACCGGGAGCGCCCGCCAGCATGCGGCCCGAGCGCAGCACCTGCAGGTTGACGTGCTCAAGCGCGTCGCGCCGGACGCGCGGCGCTTCGCGCTGGTGGATGGCGCCGGCGACCTGGCGGTCGAACAGGAGCAACCCGGCGGCGCGACGGACCCTGACGGCGGCCTGGAAATGGTCGCCGATCCGCGAGACCGTCGAGCCGATCGCGTAGAGGTCGTGGTAGGCCGCGAAGCGGTCCGGCGCATCTCGCGTCAGCGCGCTTTGGGCCAGCGCACTTTGGGCCAGCGCATCCTGGGGCAGCGCCTCTTGGAGGAAGACGGCCTCGCCGACGGCAGTCCGCTCCGCGTTCGAAGCGTCGCCCGGGGGGCTCCGGTGCTCCGGGGGAGGCGGCAGGCGCTCCGATGATCCTGCCCGCATCGCCCACTCCGGGCGCTCCGCGCCTGCCTTGCAGGCCGGGAGTGGCACACGCGAGGGTCGCAGGCACGCCACGTGTTCGTGATCGTCCCGGGCGGCGTCGCGTCATCCTCTTTGCGCCGAGGCAGGGGGACCGGGCGCAGGCGCGGCGGCTTCGAGCGCGGCGGGGCCCGGAGGCCCCGGGAACGGCCTCAGAAGTCGCGCTGGACCCGGGCCCGGACCTGGACGGTGTCCTCGCTGGTCTTCGTCCGGATCGCGTTGACCGGATTGTTGACGAAGGCCGCGTTCTGCGCGGGGAACCGGCTCAGGTCGAGCACGCGCCCGGCGGTGACGCCGTACTGGGTGTAGATCGTCTCGACGCCGATATCGAGGTTGCGGACCGGCGACCAGATCAGGCTTCCGCCGACCACGAAGCGGTAGGTGTCCCGGAGGACCTGGCTGACCTCGAAGAACCGCGTGCCCGGGACGCCGGGCCCGGCCGCGGTGATGCCGTAAGCGGCGCCCTGCCGCGCGCGAGCGCCGTCGGCGAAGTTGATTTCGCCGTAGGAGGTGAAGAGGGCGGAGCGGAGTTCGGGCGTCCAGTAATGGAGGAACGAGGCGACGGCCGTGAACGTCGTCGAGAGTTCGAGACGGTTCGAGAACGGGTTCAGGACGGCATCGTTGAAGGACTGGTTGAAGCCCGAGCCCTGGATCGAGGACGTGTTGCCGATGTAGGAGCCGGTATACGACGAGAACCCGGTATACATCCCCGCACCGTTGCCGTAGGCGGCCTGGAGGTAGAGAGCGTCGCCCGGCGCGATGAACGGCGCGTTGACCTTCACGCCGCCCTGGACGGCCCAGCCATAGGCGGTGGCGAGGCCGGGGCCGGCGACGCTGTTGGCGGCCGTCACGGCGGTGCCGAGGTTGGAGCCGGCGAAGGCCCCGGCGATCGGGTTGCCGTAGTTCAGCTCGTGGACGGCGGCCGAGAGCTGGGCCGAGCCCCAGCTCGAATCGTAGCGCAGGACGCCGACGAAGTCGGGCATGCGGTTGCGCTGGACGACGTCGATGAAACCGACCCCCGTGGGCGTCCCGTTGGGGGCGAAGCCGATGAAGAGCGGGCTCGCGGCCAGGCTCGTGCCGGGCGCGTTCGCCGCCGTGAAGAGCGGGGTGCGCCGGAAGGTCGGGTCTTCCATCGAGAGGGTCGCGGAGAAGCCGGTGCCGCCGAGCTTGGTGGTGTAGGCCGCGAGATTGGTCGCGTTCACGTCGGAACTCATCGAGGAGGCGATGATCTCGAAGTCGTGAGCGTAGAAATCGTAGAAGGACGAGGCCCGGCCGGCCGTGAAGCCGGCGAACTGGATGAAGGCCTTGTCGGTGTTGAAGAACTGCTGCGCGCGTCCGGCCTGGTCCTGCCCGGTGGCCGGGAAGGCGTTGCCGATGCGCTCCGTGGTCCCCGACCGCATCGTCGGGATGCCGGTGCGGCTCGCGGCCTCGAGGCGCAGGAAGGCCCGCAGGGTGCCGTAGCTGGTCTGGGTGCGCGCATCGACGTTGATGCGGGCGAGGCCGCGATAGCCCACCAGGTCGCCGGGGGTCGAGCTGCCGCTCGACGACCGGCTGTAGCTGGTCTGGTAACCGGTCTCGAAGCGGGCCCGCCCGGAGAGGCGGATGCAGGTGTCCGTGCCGGGGATGTAGAAGAAGCCGCTGCCGTAGGCGTTGCAGACGCGGACGAATTCGATCGGCGCGGACGCCTTGGCCGGAAGATCGGCCGCCCCCGCTGAGGAACAGGCGACGAGAACTGCCGCAGACGCCATCAGTGTTCGATTGAGATCTTTCATGGTGTCACCCCCCCAAAGACTCGAGATGCCGTTTCGGCATGCGCCCGCGTTGCGTGCAGAGCCGAGGCTCGGCACGGACGGGCGGTTTGATTGTTTGATCAAGTCGGGATCCGGCGTTTTATCCCAACTGCATTGTGTGGTTCCGGATCAATGCAGTTTTTATCAGTCTATCTCAGGGAGAGTCCAGGCTATTCAACTGATCTTCCGCGCTCTCATCATAAATGCCACAGTGCAGGCGGGGATCGGATGCGGCATCGGCAGGACGCGCCGATCCGCGTCGGCGGTGCCGGCGGGTCGGTCGGATGGCAGCGTGGGGGCGCGCCGGCGTTTCCGCCGCCGCATGCCGGTTCCGTTCAGGTCATCAGAACACCCAGAGGCGGTCCGGCGGACATTCGAGCCAGTGCGTGCCGGGCGCCACCCGCTGGTGGGAGAGCACCCGCAGGCTCTGGCCCTCGCAGCGGAACAGGTGCTCGAACTGGTTGCCGAGATAGATCGAGGTCTCGTACTCGACCGGGATCCGGTTCTCGCCGGCCCCGTCGACGAGGCGCACGGCCTCGATCCGGATCACGCCCTTCGCCGCGCCGGTGGGCGCTTCCGCCGGGGCGGCGCCCGCCATCCGATCGGTGCCCCAGAGGGCGTGCGGGCCCAGGGTGACGCGGGTGCGTCCGCTCCGGCGCTCCGTCACCCCGAGGGTCAGGGTGTTGTTGGTGCCCATGAACTCGGAGGCGAACAGCGTGGCGGGCCGCTCGTAGAGCTCCTCCGGCGTGCCGGACTGGACCAGCCGCCCGCCGTCGAGGAGCACGACCTGGTCGGCGATGGCGAGGGCCTCGCTCTGGTCGTGGGTCACGAAGACCGCGGTGATGCCCAGCCGCTTGATCAGGGCGCGGATCCAGATCCGGGCCTCCTCGCGCAGCTTGGCGTCGAGGTTCGAGAGCGGCTCGTCGAGGAGGATCACCGGCGGCTCGTAGACGAGGGCCCGGGCGATGGCGACGCGCTGCTGCTGGCCGCCCGAGAGCTGGGACGGGTAGCGCTCCCCCAGGGCGCCGAGCCCGACGCCGTCGAGGGCCGCCCGCACCTTCGTGCCGATCCCCGCCTTGCTCTCTCCGCGCAGGCGCAGGCCGTAGGCGACGTTCTCGAACACCGTGCGGTGGGGCCAGAGGGCGTAGGACTGGAACACGAAGCCGAGGTCGCGCCGCTCCGGCGGCAGGTTCACCCGGGCGGCCGCGTCGAAGACCGGGCGGCCGTCGATGCGGATCGCCCCGCGGGACGGCTCCTCCAGGCCGGCGATGGAGCGCAGCAGGGTGGTCTTGCCGCTGCCCGAGCGCCCCAGGAGGCAGACCACGGAGCCTTCCGCGAAGCGGGCGTCGATGCCCTTCAACACCTCGACGGAGCCGTAGCGGAGGTGGAGGTCTTCGATGACGAGCTTAGGCATGACGCTTGTTCCCGAGTGCGAACATCAGGCCGAGGCCGACGAGGATCAGGGCGAGGTTGACGGTGGAGAGGGCGGTGACGAGGTCGACGGCGCCGGTGCCCCAGAGGGAGACCAGGAGCGAGCCGATGACCTCCGTGCCGGGGCTGAGCAGGTAGACGCCGGTGGAGTACTCGCGCACGAAGGTCACGAAGATCAGCACCCAGGAGCCGATCAGGCCGGCCTTGATCAGCGGCAGGGTGATGTCGCGGCTGACCTGGGCGGGGCGCGCGCCCGAGACCCGGCCCGCCTCCTCCAGTTCGGGGCCGATCTGCAGCAGGGACGCGCTGACGAGGCGCATGCCGTAGGCGAGCCAGACCAGCGTGTAGGCGAGCCACAGGCTGAACAGGGTCTGGCGGAAGGGCTGCAGGATCGGCGTGAACAGGAACAGCCAGAACATCGCCAGGCCGGCGATGAGCCCCGGCATGGCCCGCGGCACCAGCACCAGGTAGTCGAGCACCGCCGTCCAGCGCGAGCGCCAGCGGTGCAGGGCGAGGTTGACGAGGGCGTAGAAGCTCACCGAGAGCGCGCCGCCGACCGTGGCGATGAGCAGGGTGTTGACGATGCCCCGGACGAGGTTGGGGTACGCCATCAGCTCGCGGAAATGCGCGGTGGTCAGGTTCTCCCAGATGCCGACGCCCTCGCCCCAGGAGGCCAGGAAGGAGCGCAGCACCAGCGCGGTTACGGGGATCACCACGGTGACGCCGAGCCAGGCCACGATCAGCCCCAGGGCCGGCCAGCGCCAGGCGCCGATGGCCAGGGGGCGCTGGGCGCTGGCCTTGCCCTTCACCGCCACGTAGCGGCTGGCGGCGGCCAGCAGCTTGCGCTGGGTGTAGACCAGGGGCAGCGTCACGAAGATGATGGAGACCACCACCACCGCCATCAAGTCGTAGGACGGCGTGCCGAGCTTGTTCGTCAGCTTGTAGAGGTAGGTCGCCAGCACGAGGATGCGCTCGGGATCGCCCAGCACCAGGGGCAGGCCGAACAGCTCGAAGCCGAGGAAGAACACCAGCACCGAGGCGTAGAGGATGCTCGGCATGATCATGGGCAGGCTCACCGTCAGGGCGACCCGCAGGGGGCCGGCCCCGGCGGAGCGGGCCGCCTCCTCCACGTCGGAGCCGAGCGAGCGCAGGGCGGAGGACGCGTAGAGGAAGACGTGCGGGACGTGGGTGAGGCCCGCGATCAGGATCAGCGAGGTCTTGGAGTAGAGGTACCAGGGGATGCTGCCCACGAGGCCCTTCACCCAGAGGCTGACGAGCCCGACGGGGCCGAGGGCCACCACGAAGCCGAAGGCCAGCACCACCGAGGAGACGAACATCGGCACCAGCACCAGGGGCTCGATGAAGCGCTTGCCCGGCAGGTCGGTCCGCACCAGCAGGAAGGCCATCAGGCAGCCGAGCGGCACCGCGATCGCGGTCATGCCCGTCGCGATGATCGCCGAGTTCAGGAAGGCCTCGCGAAAATCCTCCTCCTCGAAGAGGACGAATTCGTAGGCCTGGGTCGTCAGCGTGCTGTTCGGCTGGAAGAACGGCCCGCTGAGGAAGCTCTGGTAGACCACCAGGCTTACGGGGCCGAGGATCAGGAGCGCGGTGATCAGGACCACCGCGATGCGGCAGGCGCGCGGCATCGCTCAGTTCGCCGCCAGGGCGCGCTGCCACTGCTTGAGGAAGCGCAGGCGGGTGATCTGGTCGAGATAGGTGAGGAGCTCGGGCCCGACCCGGATCGGCTTCAGGGTCACTTCGCCGGCGCCCGGGAGGCTTCTGATGCCGTGGCTCTCCTGCAGGTCGTCGCGCACCGAGGTCATGGCGTGGCGGGCGAGCTCGACCTGGCCGGCCTTCGACAGGATGAAGTCGAGGAACAGCTTGGCGCTCGCCGGGTGCCGGGCCTTGGCCGAGACGAAGGCGATGCGCGACATCACCAGGGTGTAGTCCTTCGGCAGGACGAAGCTGAGGTTCGGGTCCTTCCGGTTCCGCTGGAGAACGTAGGAGCCGATCATGTTGTAGGCGAGCGTGTGCTCGCCCGAGACCACGCGCTCGATCATCGCCCCGGTGGAGGTGTAGAACTTGGCGCTGGCCTTCCCCATCGCCTTGACCGTGTCCCAGGTCGTCGAGGGGCTGATCTGCACGTCCTGGGTGACGTAGAGGAAGCCGACGCCGGAGCGCTCCGGATCGTAGGAGGTCACCTTGCCCTTCAGGGCGTCCGGCTGCGCGGCGAGGAGCTTGGCGAAGTCCGCGTGGCTGCGCGGCACGTCCGCCTCGGGCACCAGGCGCTTGTTGTAGGCGAAGACGATCGGCTCGGCGGTGGTGCCGTAGGCCTGGTCCTTCCACTTCGCCCAGTCGGGCAGCGCGCCCTTCTCCGGCGAGGCGTAGGTCATCGCGTAGCCGTCGTTGACGAGCTTGATCTGCAGGTCCATCGCCGAAGACCAGATCAGGTCGGCAGTCGCGCCGGCGGCCGCCTCCGCCACGTAACGGCTATAGAGTTCGGTAGAATTCTGGTCGGCATACTCGACTTTCAGCTTCGGATAGAGCGCCCGAAACTGGGTGAGTAGCTCGGAAACCTCGGCTGCATCCGCCGTCGAATAGATCGACAGCGCACCTTCCTTGTTGGCGGCCTCGATCAACTCGGCATAGGCCGCCGGATAACCGGACGGGACTGTCGTCTGTGCCTGCGCCTCAGCGACGAGGCCAAGTATCGACAGCGCGAGCGACAATGCGAGCCGCTTGTTCATGGTGTGCTCCCTGGCGATGGTGCGTCTCGTTGCGCACCTGTCGACAGTTAAGGTAACCACGGGAGCTTGCATCATCCTGACACGGCCCGGCGCCGCGTCGCGAAACATAGTTCATGGCGGTCGTCGCGGCCGTCGGGGAGGTCGGGGCACTCCATGCGGATCCTCATCGTCGAGGATGACGCCGCGCTGGCCCGCGGGATCGTCTCGGCCCTGCGCCTCAGCGGCTTCGCCGTCGACCACGCGGCCCGCGGCGCGGAGGTGCTGCCCTGGCTGCGCCAGGAAGCCTACGCCCTGGTGGTGCTCGATCTCGGCCTGCCCGACCGCTCCGGCTTCGACGTCCTGCGCGAGATCCGCCGGGCCGGCCTCGCGGTCCCGGTCATGATCCTGACGGCACGGGCGGCGGTGGCCGACCGGGTGGTGGGCCTCGATCTCGGCGCCGACGACTACCTCGCCAAGCCGTTCGACCCGGCCGAGCTCGAGGCGCGGGTCCGGGCCCTCGTCCGGCGCGGGATCGGCCAGCCCGATCCGATCCTCACCTGCGCCGACCTGGTCTACGACCGCTCGGGCCAGATCGCGACCCTCGCGGGCCGGGTCCTCCCCCTGCGCAAGCGCGAGATCGCGATCCTCGAATCGCTGATGACCCGGGCGGGCCGCGTCGTCTCCAAGGAACGCCTGACCGCGGAGGTGTTCGGCTTCGACGAGGAGATCACGCCCAACGCCGTGGAGGTCTACGTGGCGCGCCTGCGCCGGCATCTCGGCGAGACCGGTCCGCGCATCGTCACCCTGCGCGGCCTCGGCTACCTGATGGAGCCCGGGCCGCCCGGGGATGCGCGGTGAGCATCCGCTCGCTGCGCCTGCGGGTCGCCGCCTACCTCCTGATCCCGATGGCGGCCCTCGCGCTGACGCTCGCGGCCGGCTCCACCTGGTTCGTGGATGCCTTCGTCACCCGCGCCTACGACCGGGTGCTGGCCGGCTCGATCCTGTCGATCGCGGAGCGGCTCTCGGTGCAGGACGGGCACGTGACCGTCGACGTGCCGGCGGCGGCCTTCGGCATGCTCTCCAACTCCGAGCGCGACAGCATCTTCTACAGCGTCACCGCCGACGGGGACTTGGTGACGGGCTACAAGGACCTGGGCCTGCCCGCGACGCTTCCACCCCCGGAGACGCTGGCCTATCGCGACGGCATCTTCCTCGGCCAGCGCGTGCGCATCGGCCTGATGGTCAAGCCGATCTACGTCACCCGGCACACGGCCCTGGTCCAGGTCGCCGAGACCACCCACGGTCGCGACCTTCTGGTGCGCCGGATGCTCACCGCCCTGACGATCCTGGGCTCGACCCTGGCCGCCATCGGCCTCCTGCTGGTCTGGTTCGCGGTGCAGATGGGGCTGACCCCCCTCGACCGCCTGCGCCGCGAGGTGGAGCAGCGCCGCTTCGACGGCCGTGGCGCGGTGCCGGCCTTCACCGTCGCGGGGGTCCCGCAGGAGGCGCTGCCCCTGGTCGGCGCCCTCAACGAGCTCCTGCGCCAGCTCAACCACGCGCTCGCGGTGATGCGCGAGTTCACCGCCGACGCCTCGCACCAGCTGCGCACGCCCCTGGCGATCCTGAAGACGCATCTGAGCCTCCTCGACCGGCAGCCTCCGGCGAGCGCGGCCTGGTCCGCGTCGCGGGCCGATATCGACGCCGCCGTGGACCGCCTCGACCACCTCATCGCGCAGTTGCTGACCCTGGCGGCCGTGGAGGAGGGTGCGGCCCGCCGCCCCAAGCCGGACACGGTCGACGTGGCGGCCCTTGCGCGCGACACCGCCGCCGACTTTGCCGGGCTGGCGCTCCGGCGGGACATCGACCTGTCCTTCGAGGCGCAGGGCCGGACCCGCGTCACCCTGGAACCGCTCCTGCTCGCGGAGATCCTGCGCAACCTGATCGACAATGCCCTGCGCTACACCGAGCCCGGCGGGCAGGTCGCCGTGACCGTCTCGACGGTGGAGGCGCGGGACGGCACCGAGATCCGCATCGCCGTGACGGATGACGGTCCCGGTATCCCGGAGGCGGAGCGCGAACGGGTCTTCGAACGCTTCCACCGCCTCGACGAGGGACGCGACACGGAGGGCAGCGGCCTCGGCCTCGCCATCGTCCGCGCGTTCTCCCGGCAACTCGGCGCCACGGTCACGCTCGGCAGCGGCCCGAACGGGCGCGGCCTGCGCGCCGACATCGTTCTGCGGTGCGCGCCCGAGCGGGACCCGCCCCGCGCGGCGACGGCCGCGGGCGGGGCGTGACGGGACCGGCGGGTCGGCGCTCAGGCCGGCCCATCCCGCCGTCGGTCTCGGACGCTTCCGCAGGCTGCCCGCGCAAGACCGATCGGTGTCCGGGGATGAAGGCCCGATGACCGGCCGGGATTACGGCCGGCCATGTTGTGGCGCGCGCCGGACAACCGACCCCACGATGGATCGCTGTGTTTCATCGCCCTGTCATGGGGCGGATCTATGGGCTGCCCGAGCCTGAACTGTCCCGATGCGGTCGAGCGGTTTGTCGTCCGATGCTGTCCAGCGGCAGGAGGGCGGAGCGTCGACCGTGTTGCCGACGGGTCATGCGGGCTCGCGAACAGGGCGTCGGTTCCCGGCGCTTCCCTCTCCGCAGAGCGCCCGCATGCATCCGACGCCGCCGGCCTTCGCGAACGGTTCCCCGGCCCCCGCGCCGGATTGCGACCCGCTCCGCGTCGGCCCACGCCCCGGCCGGACGGCATCCCCCAGGACCAGCCCGATTCCACGACGGAGACCCCGCCGGCCATGACCTACACGCTCCAGATCCTGCACGCCTCCGACTGGGAGGCCGGCCTGCTCGCCACGCAGCGCGCGGCGAACTTCGCCGCCATCGTGGACAAGCTCGAGGACGCAACGCCGAACTCGATCATGCTCTCCACCGGCGACGGCTGGATCCCGAGCCCGTTCTTCATCGCGGGTGCCGATCCGCAGCTCGCCGCCACCTACAACGGCGTCTACAACCAGGTCTACGGTCTCACCGGCGCGGCCGCCTACACCAAGCTCGCGGCCTCGGTCGGCCGGGCCGACGTCACCATCCAGAACATCATCGGCGTCCAGGCGGCGGTGTTCGGCAACCACGAGTTCGATTCCGGCCCGACCGAGGTCGCCAACATCATCGGCGCCAATCTCGGCACGGCGGCGGGCAGTGCCGACGATACCTGGGTCGGCGCCCAGTTCCCCTACCTCTCGACCAACCTGACCTTCTCGCGCGAGGCCGCGCTCGCGGGCCTCGTCAACCCGAACGTCGTGAACGCCACCTTCGCGCAGACGGGGCCGACCTCGACCCAGACCGGCACCGGGGCGGACAAGATCGCCAAATCCACGATCCTCGTGGAGAACGGCGAGAAGATCGCCTTCGTGGGCGCCACCACCCAGCTCGAGCCGCTGCTGACGACCCTCGGCAACGTCACGCTGGACGGCTTCAACGGCCAGGACAACATCGCCCTGCTGGCAAGCCAGATCAACGCCGAGATCGACCGGGTGCTCGCCGCCAACCCGGACGTGAACAAGGTCATCGTCGGGACCCACCTGCAGCAACTCGCCAACGAGCAGGCCCTGGCGCCGCTCCTGCGCAACGTCGACGTGCTCATCGGCGGCGGCTCGCACACCCTGCTCGCCGATAGCGGCGACCGCCTGCTACCCGGCGATACGGCCGGCGGCGGCTACCCGCAGTTCTACACCAATGCCAGCGGCCAGACCCTCGCCCTGGTGAACACCGCCTCCGAGTATTCCTACGTGGGCCGTCTCACCGTCACCTTCGACGACCGGGGCAACATCATCCGTGACTCGGTGAACCCGGCCACCAGCGGCGCGGTAGCAGTGGACGACACGACCGTGGCGGGACTCTACGGCTCGACGGCCGCCGCCTTCACGCCCGGCAGCAAGGGCTTCCTCGTCCGTGAGGTGATCGAGGGCCTCGACGCCGACAACGACGGCGTCCAGGAGACCGCCGGCATCGCCGACGTGATCCGCCAGCAGGACGGCAACATCCTCGGCCGCACCAGCGTGTACCTGGAGGGGCGGCGCGGCGAGGTCCGCACCGAGGAGACCAATCTCGGCGACCTCTCGTCGGATGCGAACCTCTGGTACGCCCGGCAGTTCGATGCCGGCGTCACCGTCTCGATCAAGAACGGGGGCGGCATCCGCGACTCGATCGGCTCCTTCTCGACCACGGGCGGCACCACCGCCGAGCTGCCCCCGGCGGCCAATCCCTCCGCGGGCAAGCAGGCCGGCGACATCTCGCAGCTCGACGTCACCAACTCCCTGCGCTTCAACAACAACCTGGCGATCACCACCGTGACGGCCGCCGAGCTGGAGCGCATCCTTGAGCACGGCGTCGCCGCGGTGGCGCCGGGAGCGACCCCGGGCCAGTTCGCCCAGGTCGGCGGCATCTCCTACAGCTTCGACGCCACGAAGCAGGCCCAGACCCTCGACGTGAACGGCGCGGTCACCCGCGAGGGCCAGCGCATCGTCAATGCGGCGATCATCGACGAGAATGGCCGCATCCTCGACACCCTGGTGCAGAACGGCCAGATCGTGGGCGATGCCGGCCGCGCCATCAAGGTCGTGACCCTCGACTTCCTCGCCACCGGCACCGCCTCGGCGCCAGGCCTCGGCGGCGACAACTACCCCTTCCCGGCCTACGGCGAGAACAAGGTCGCCCTGCGCGACGCCGCCGCGGTCTCCCTGCCCGACACCGAGACCTTCGCGGTCAAGGGCTCCGAGCAGGATGCCCTGGCCGAGTACCTCAAGGCCTTCCACGCCGTCACGCCCTACGGCACCGCCGATACCGGACCGGCCGGCGACCTGCGCATCCAGAACCTCTCCGCCCGGGCCGACACGGTGTTCCAGCGCGGGGTCGTGAAGACCGGCACGGACGGTGCCGACATCCTCCAGGGCACGCCCTTCGGGGACGTGCTGCAGGGCGGGGCCGGCGACGACACCGTGTTCAACAGCCTCGGCGACGACATCCTGATGGGCGGCCGCAAGGCCGGCGCGGTTGGCAACGACACCCTGATCTTCCAGTCGCGCCTCGCCGACGCGCAGGTGACGCAGGACGGGGCCGTCACCCTCGTCACCGGACCGGAGGGCCGCGACACGATCGGCGGCTTCGAGCGCATCCTGTTCTCGGACACGACCATCGTCCTGAACGACGGCAATCCCCTGGTGAACGACCTCTACTACCTCGCCCGGTACAAGGACGTGCTGGCGTCCGGCATGGACGCTGACGACCACTATGCCCAGTTCGGAGCCCAGGAGGGTCGCGACCCGAATGCCGTCTTCTCGACGAAGGGCTACCGCGCCGCCAACCCGGACGTGGCCGCCGCCGGCACCAACCCGCTGACGCAATACGCCGAGGCCGGCTGGAAGCAGGGCCGCGACCCGGGCGTGTCCTTCGACGACGAGGCCTATCTCGCCCGCAATCCCGACGTGAAGGCGGCCGGCGTCAACCCGCTGGCGCACTACCTCGAATTCGGTCAGGCGGAAGGCCGCACCACCTTCGCGGCGGTGGGCCGGCCCACCGACATCCAGGGCGGCTTCGACCCGGAATACTACCTCCTGGCCAACGCGGACGTGGCCGCCGCGGCGTCGGCGGCGGGCGGGGACGCCTTCGCGTTCGCCCGCCAGCACTTCGCGGCGTCGGGCTGGACGGAGGGGCGCGACCCCAACGCGATCTTCGACACCAAGGGCTACCTGGCCGCCTACGGCGACGTGGCCCGCTCGGGCATGAACCCGCTCGTCCATTACGAGACCTTCGGGTGGAAGGAAGGCCGCGACCCGGCCGCCGACTTCGACACCAAGGCGTACCTCAAGGCCTACGCGGACGTCGCCCGGGATGGCATCGACCCGATGCAGCACTTCCTCCAGTTCGGCTTGGTGGAGAACCGCGTGGTCGTGGACGACGGCCATTTCGGCTGACGCGCGGGTCCGCCCGGAGGGGCCCATCGACAGGCGCTGCGGCCGGGCCTCGGCCGCGGCGTGGATCGCTCGGGAACGAGGCCTCAGGCGGGGAAGGCCGGACGGGCCGGCATCCTCCCCGCCCCGGCTCGGTCGCGTACCCGGTCCGGGTTCGCATCGGCCTGTGGCCGGGCGAGCGGCACGCGTCGTCGCCTGAGACCGGCGCGCGGCATGCCCCTGCGGGGTGTCAGCGCACCACCACCTTCGCGCCGATCGGCACCCGGTCGTAGAGGTCGACCACGTCGTCGTTGAGCATGCGGATACAGCCCGAGGACACCGCTTGGCCGATCTTCTCCGGCTCGTTGGTGCCGTGGATGCGGAACAGCGTGTCCTTCTTGCCCTCCGCGAGATACAGCGCGCGGGCGCCGATCGGGCTGGTGGGGCCGCCCTCCAGGCGCTTCGGCAGGTCGGGCCGGCGGGCCAGCATCTCCGGCGGCGGGTTCCAGTCCGGCCATTCGCCCTTGCGATCGACCTCGGCCGTCCCGGCCCAGGCCATGCCGGCATGGCCGACGGCCACGGGATAGCGCACGGCCTTGCCGTCGGGCAGCACGTAGTAGAGCCGCCGCTCCTTGGTGACCACGATGACGGTTCCGGGCGCTTCCCGCGTCGGGTAGTCGACGCTGGCGCGGGCGATCTTCGGATCGACGGGGGCGGTGGGCGCGAGCTTCATCCAGGCCTTGTCGCGCTCCGGACCGGCCAGGGGAGCGGCGGCGAGCGGTCCGGTCGCCGGTCCCGTCGCCCCGGAATTGGTCTGGGTGTTGCAGGCGCCGAGCGGCAGCAACGCGCCGATCAGGAGCAGGAGGGCGGGCGCATGGGTCAGGGCCTGTCTCGACCCGCCCGTCATCGGGCGCGGTCTGATCGATTCGTGTTCAGACAGGTCTTGCACAACCCGAGCCGAGCGCGCATCCCGGCAACGTGATCACGCGCAAGATGTGATACATTGGCATCATCTGTTGTATCGAAGCGACAGGTCGGCGGCCGCAAGGGGATGATCGTGACGACGCTGTACGTGAGCCACCCGTCCGCCCTGGATCACGCGATGCCGGAGGGACATCCCGAACGCGCCGACCGGATCCGGGCGGTGGAGCGGGCCCTCGAGGACGAGCGCTTCGCCGGTCTTCTCCGGGGCCAGGCCCCGAAGGCCGAACCCTCGGTGCCCACCCTGGTCCATCCCGTACCCTACGTGCAGGCGCTCATCGAGGCGTCTCCGACGGACGGCTACGTCCAGATCGACGGCGACACCCTGCTCTCCCCCGGAACCATCGAGGCGGCGCTGCGCGGGGTCGGCGGCGCCGTGCACGCGGTCGATGCCGTGATGGCGGGCGAGTGCGCCAATGCCTTCGTGGCCATGCGGCCTCCGGGCCATCATGCCGAGCGCATGACCGCGATGGGGTTCTGCGTCTTCAACAACGCCGCCATCGCGGCGCGCCACGCCCGCGAAGCCCACGGGGCGAGCCGGGTGGCGATCGTCGATTGGGACGTCCACCACGGCAACGGCACGCAGGACATCTTCTGGGACGACCGCGCGGTGATGTACGCCTCCACCCACGAGATGCCGCTGTTTCCGGGCACCGGCACGACGTCGGAGCGGGGCAACCACGACACCATCGTCAACGTGCCCCTGCGGGCGGGCGACGACGGCCCCGTCTTTCGCGAGGCCTTCGAGGCCGGCATCCTGCGCCGTCTCGACGCCTTTGCCCCCGACCTCATCATCATCTCGGCCGGCTTCGATGCCCATCACCTCGATCCGCTCGGCCATGTCGAACTCACCGAAGCGGATTTCGGCTGGGCGACCCGCCGCCTGATGGAGCTGGCCCATCGCCACGCCGGCGGGCGCGTCGTCTCGGTGCTGGAGGGCGGCTACAGCCTCAAGGGGCTCGGCCTCTCCGTCGCCGCCCACGTGGATGCCCTGATGGGGCGCTGAACTCCCGGCGCTCGTCCACCCGTTCGCTGTCAGGCGACCGGCTCCAGGGTGAGGGCCGGATTGTCCGACGGATCCGCCATGGCGACGGCGATCTCGAACAGCAGAAGGTCGATCAGCCGCCGCATCACCGGCGTCCCGGTCTCCTCGATGACGGCGCGTGCCGCGATGCAATGGGCGGCGAGCACGTCGAGGGCTTCGCCCTTCGGCGGCGGGATCAGGGTGAGCATGGCAGGTCCTTTGCGGCCGCGCGTCAGGCGGCGAGGTAGGGGTAGGTCGGGGCGAGCACGGAGTCCGTGCGCCCCGTGAGGGTGCGCAGGCGCGCGAGGGTCCGGTCGTCGAACTCCGCGGTGGCCGCGATGATGTCCTCGCCGCTGATCGATTGCGGCAGGCCCAGCGGTCGGGCCCGGAAGTGGAGCTGCACCACGTGCAGCAGGTAGAGGGTCGGCATCTGCAGCACGAGCTGGCGTACGCCGTTGGCGAGGCCCCACTCGACGATGCCCGAGAGCAGGGCGAGCGAGACCGGATTGACCGCCTTGCCGCGTCCGCGATGGGACCGGGCGACGGCCTGGCGCGTCCATTCCCAGGTGTCGTGGCCGCGGGGCAGCGCCCCCTCGCAGAGCTGCGGCAGCACGTCCGAGAGGAGGTGCGGCCGGGTCGTCGGCAGGAGCCGGCTGTAGCCGATGACCCGCCCCGCCTCGATGGCGAGGAAGTGCATCGCGTGGGCCGTGTCGAACTGGTCGATCTCGCGCCCATCGGGACGAGCGAGGTCGAGCCAGCGCTTTTCCTCCACGAAGATCTCGTGCCTCAGGCGCCAGACCTGTTCCATTTCTTCGCGGAAGCAGTATTCATTCGCGGGTGTCACGATCTGGATCATGTCGAAACCTCCGTTCCGAGGTCGCTTCTGACATGAGCGTGACAGTCACAAACCTACGGGAACCCGTAGGTGGATGCGGTGCGGCGTGCGGGATCGGCGCCGGCGGACCGTGCGTGGCTCGTCGCGATGGTGCCCCGAAGGGGCCGTGTCAGGTGATCAGCCCGCGCCGCAACGCCACCGCGACCGCCTGGGTCCGGTTGGTCGTGCCGAGCTTCGTCCGGGCCGAGCGCAGGTGGAAGTCCACCCCGTGGGTCGAGATGCCCATGACCTCGCCGATCTCCCAGTCGGTCTTGCCCTCCGCCGCCCATTGCAGGGCCTCGCGCTCCCGCGGCGCGAGCTTGGCGGCCCGCGCCGCGCCGGCCGGGCCGCGCAGGCGCAGCAGGTGGCCGAAGGCGTAGGTGGCGATCAGGTGGAGCATCGGGCGATCGCCGGGATTCAGCCCGAGGCGCTCGCCCGAGAGGCTGAACCCGGCCATATCGCCGTCGAGGGTCATCAGCGGGACCGTGATCCCGTCGCGCAGGCGAAATTCGCCCGCCTCCGCCATCACGCGGCGGGCGCCGGCATCGTCGCGGAACCGCTCGCCCAGCTCGCTCCAGGCGAAGGGCGCCGTGCTGTCGACCAGGTGGCGGACCGTGGGATCGTGGAAGGCGTAGCCGCGCGTTAGGTAGCGCCGGCCCCATTCCTCCGGGAAGGTGTTGACGAGGATGTGCCCGTGCTGCTGCCGCGCCGGCGTCCCCTTCCGGGGAATGGTCCCCGCCATGGCATGGGACACGCCGTGGGCCGCGAATTCCGTGACCAGCAGCCGACCCACATCGTCGGTGCTCGCGGTCCGGTCGAGCGCCCGAAGGAAGCCCAACGTCTGGTCCAGCGCCTTGCGCGTCATCGCAAATCCGACATCGTCACCCCACCGCAAGTGAAAACCGGATAACTCTAGATTGTCAACGCGCCGGTGGTGTGCGCGTGGCGAGAGCGATCGGTCTCAGCCGAACAGGTCCACGGTCGCGAAGCCCCGCGCCTGCATCCGCTCGGCGAGGACGCGGCGATGGCAGCGTGCCGGCTCACGCTCGAAGCAGAGCAGGCAGATCGGCGTGCGGTCGGCCAGGGTACAGAGTTCGTCGAGGGCGAGTCCGCCATCGGCGGTGTCGAGCACCTCCTCGCAATAAATGCGCCGCATCAGGGCCGCGTCGTCGGCGCGTGCCGCCTGGCGCCCGGCCTTCGGCGTGCCGAGGCTGCGGGCATGGGCGTAGCTGATGCCGGCGTCCTCCAGGCTGATGCGCAGGGCATTCTTTGAAAAGCCGCGCTTGCGGGAATTCGCCACGGCGCGGACATCCGCCAGGGTCCCCACCTGCGCATCCCGCAGGGCGGCGATCAGGCGCTCGGAATCGAGGCCTTCGTACCCGATGGTGAACAGAACCTTCACGGCACTCTCCTGTGTCCCAAACCCGCAGGCACGGCCTGCACTTAGGGGGTGGAGACCGTGGGGGCCAGGGTGGACGTCCACCGGCTATGTGGCGCGCCCGACACGGCTTCCGGAAATCCGCCGCATTGCCGTCAAAGGTCTGTTAACCGCGCCCGGGCCATCCCTTAGCCATTGGTAGCGCGTAGAAGCTGGTGGGTCGGGCAACGATGCGGCTGTGGAACGGGACTGCCCCGGCACGTCAGAACGAGCGTGCGCCGCTGACCGCTTGGCGCGCCGGATTGCGGCGCGGCGCGGCGGTGGCCGTGCTGTCCGCCCTGGCGGCCTGCTCGGGCACCACGGATTTCTATCCGACCAAGGGCGATGCCAAGCCCCATCCCGGCGTTGCGCGGGCCAAGCAGCACCCGGTCCAGGGCATCGACATCTCGAAGTGGCAGGGTCCCGTCGATTGGATGTCGGTGCGCGCGGCCGGCACCCAGTTCGCCTTCATCAAGGCGACCGAGGGGGGCGACCACGTCGATGAGCGGTTCCGCACGAACTGGGACGGGGCCGCGCAGGCCGGCGTGCCGCGGGGCGCCTATCACTTCGTGTTCTGGTGCCGCTCGCCGCAGGACCAGATGGCCTGGTTCAAGAAGAACGTCCCCAACGACCCGACCGCCCTCCCCCCCGTGCTCGACGTGGAGTGGAACGGCCATTCGCAGCTCTGCCCGAAGAAGCTGCCCAAGGCCCAGGCCCTGTCGATGATCCGCTACATGCTCGATGAGATGGAGCGCTACACCGGCAAGCGGCCGATCATCTACACCGACATCACCTTCCACAAGGACGTCCTCGAGGACGAACTGCCGGACTACCCGCACTGGGTCCGCTCCACGGCCGCCGAGCCGGAGCAGCGCTACGTCAAGCGCAAGTGGATGTTGTGGCAGTTCACCTCCACCGGGCGGGTGCCGGGCGTGCGCGGCGACGTGGACCGCAACGCCTTCTACGGCACCCCCGCCGAGTGGGCCTCGTTCCTGTCGACGGATTGCGATCCGCGCGAGCACCGCAACCTCGCCGACCGTGGCCTCTGCACGGACAAGTGAGGCCCAGAGGCAAGGGGCGCCGGTCGTGTCCCGTCGACGCGCGATGCCCCTGCCCCGGGACCGGGGCGCCCGTCAGGCGCCCGCGTTCATCACGGTCGCCATCACCGTTCCATAGTGACAGGCCGTGGCGGCGAGCACGAACGCGTGCCAGATCGCATTCTGGTACGGCAGGCTGCGCCAGACGTGGAAGATCACCCCGAGGGAGTAGAGGATGCCGCCGAACGCGAGCATCCAGAGCGCATCGCTGCTGAGCCGGCCGATCACCGCGTCGTAGGCGACGACCCCGCTCCAGCCGAGGGTGAGGTAGAGCCCGATCGACGCCCGATCGTAGCGGCCGGGCAGAAGCAGCTTGAGGGCGATGCCGATCGCCGCCACCAGCCAGACCGTGCCGAGCAGGCTCCAGGCCGGCAGACCGTCACCGACCAGGGCCACCAGGGGCGTGTAGGTGCCGGCGATCATCAGGTAGATCAGGGCATGGTCGGCCCGCCGCAGCAGCCACTTGCGCCGCGAGACCGGCCACATGTTGTAGGTGGCCGAGACGCCGAGCATCGAGACGAGGCCGGCCGCGTAGATCGTGACGCCGGCGCGCTCGAGAAGTGAGAGCGGCGAGAGCGCGGCGATCACCACGATGGCGATGGCACCCGCGACGCCGAGGGCGACACCCACGACGTGCACGGCGCCATCCGCCAGGATTTCTTTCCGGGTATAGTTCCAGGTCACTCCCGATGGGCGTCCGTCGTCCGCTAAAAGCATCGCCGACCTCCGGTATTTGCGTAGAGGCTACGCTTCAACCTGTTGCCGCGTTCCCAGCGACAACTACCGAGTTGGAGCCATCAACAGGAATCTCTTCGGGCGAGGACTAGCCCGGAAGGATGTGCGGATAGCGGTTGGCAATGGCGACGGCCCAGACGGCGCCGAGCAATCCCGTCAGGCCGAGGGCCAGCCAGGCATGCTTGCCATGGCGGCGCGTCGCAGGGGTCGGGTTCGGACGGGCGGCGGGGGGTATCCGGGTCTCGGGGGTGGTCCGCTCGGATGCGGGCGTGCGCCGGGTCTCGGTATCCTGCATGCAGGGGTCGTCCTCTCGCGGTTCAGGGGCGCCAGACACGGGGAGGCCGCGGGCCTCCGGCCGCGTCGTGACGGGGGTCGAACGTGCGGGGACCAGAGTGGTTCGTTGCAGTGCGGTCGCGATGTGGTGATCCGCACATGGCGGGCCGCGACGGCGGATGGGGCACTGGCGCGAGGCGCCGAGCCGGTCGCGCGCTCCGCCCGATCAGGCCGCCGTGTCGATCACGCCGTCCTGCCTGTGAGCGATTCGTAGCCGAAGGGGGTCGACGGACGCCCGAGGGGCGCCGCGACGTCGGAATGGGCCGCCCGTCGGGCATGAACGGTCGCCATCGTCAGCACCGCCATGGCGAAGACCTGATGGGCGAGCGCGGCCCAGAGGGGTACGGCCAGCAACAGGGTGGTGATGCCGAGGACGGCTTGGGTGAGGACGAGGGCGGCGATGCCGGTCGCCCGGCGCGCCATGCCGGAGCCCGGGCGCGTTCGGCGGGCATCGAACGCATGAACGAAGGCGACCGCCAGGAGCAGATAGGCGGTGAGGCGGTGGTTCACCTGCACCAGGGCGAGGTTGTCGACGAAATTCTCGATCCAGGGCGTTCCGGCGAAGAGGTCCGCGACCGGAGGGATGAGGTGCCCGTCCATGGTCGGCCAGGTGTTGTAGAGGAGGCCGGCCTTCGAGCCCGCCACGAGGCCGCCGAGGAAGATCTGCACGACGACGAGGGCCATGATGGCCAGGGCCGTGCGGCGCAGGCGGGATGGATCGGCTTCGACGGCGGTGTCCGGCGCCCGCAATCCGGCCGCGAGCCAGACCAGGCCAGCCAGGATCAGGCTCGCGGTGGTGAGATGCAGGGCGAGCTTGAGGGGCGCCACGGCCGTCATGCCGGGCTGCAGGCCGGAGGCGACCATGATCCAGCCGATCGCGCCCTGGAGTCCGCCCAGGACGCCGAGCCCGAGGAGGCCGAGGCCGAGGCGCCGGGTCAGGGCGCCGCGCCACCAGAACCAGAGCAGCGGCAGGAAGAAGACCAGGCCGACGATGCGGCCCAGGAGGCGGTGGCCCCATTCCCAGGCGTACAGGACCTTGAAGTCCGACAGCCCCATGCCCTGGTTCAGGATGCGGTACTGGGGCGTATCGCGGTATTTCTCGAACTCCGCCGCCCAGGCCTCGGGCGAGACGGGCGGGATCGCCCCGGTGACCGGCCGCCACTCGGTGATTGAGAGCCCGGAGCCGGTGAGGCGCGTGGCGCCGCCGACGGCCACCATACCGACGACAAGGGCGGCCAGGACGTAGAGCCAGATCCGCACGCCCCGCTGTCCGGGAAACACGCCGGTCGCCTGTTCGCCTGCTCGCACCACGTCGTTCCTCGCATCCCGCACGGGCGCCGGACGGCGCGCCTCGGATGGATGCGGGTTAAGCGAGGTAGGCGCTGTGGGCAACGCTCAGCGACGACGCACCGCCGGGGGCCAGGGTCTCGGCATCCAGGTCGCGCTGGCGGCTGAGCGACAGCATCTCGAGCACGGCGATGACGATCCAGGGCCCCGCGATCCCGATGAAGAACGACATGCCTGCGAATCCTCCTGCGCGCCGCGCGCCACACCGAGAATAGGTGACGCACGGGGTTCGGCAAGACGAAACGCTGCCGTCAGAGGGCGGTGCGCGCCAGCTTCCAGACCAGGAAGGCCAGGACGCCCGCGCCGAGGCAGCGCCGCCAGGGATTCACGCCGCGCACGATCTCGTCGACGGCCCACCACGCCAGGGCTGCCGCACCGAGCCCGCGGAGGTAGGGGCCGATCCGGCCGCCGGGACCGTCGAGCCACCCGAGCACCGCGCAGCCGATGAAGATCAGCAGCGGGGCGTTCGGCCATTGCCCGATGGTGATCGCACCGGTTCGCCGGTTGCGAAAGAACCAGTCGATCGCGTTCAGGTCGGCACCCCGCTCTCGGCCTTGCGGGCCGGGGCGCAGATCTGCGGCGACACCTTGTCGAGATGCTCGCAGGCATTGCGCAGGTACCAGGCCCGCAGGTCGGGCTGGCCTGGAGCCACGTACATGCCGACGAGCACGAAGGCGACCGCGCCGACGATGATGAGGGTGAGAAGACTACGCATCGGAGCAACTCCCAGGAGCGGTCTGGCGCCCCTTCCGTCCACCCTGCCGTCCGGGCGATCCCCGGATCGGGTGAGCCCTGGACAAAGAAACAGCCCGCGCGCCGATCACGGCATGCAGGCTGTGTAAGCTTGGGAGGATCGAGAGGCTGTTGAGACCTGCCTGACAACGGGCGGATCCCGCCGGGGTTCCCGTCCTCGGAGTCGGAAAAAAGCGTCAGGCCGCCTCGAACAGCGGCACGATGCGCATCCCCGGCACCAGGACGAGCCCCTTGTCGGTGATGCGGATCTCCGGGATCACCGAGAGCGGGATCAGGTTGAAGCCCATATACGGGATGGTGCAGCCCGCCCGCATCCAGGCCTCCTTCAGAACCCGCACCTCCTCGGCCACGGCGGTGACGCGCTTGTCCGACAGCAGCCCCGCCACCGGCAGCGGCACCAGGGCGACCACGGCTCCGTCCTCGACCACGCAGACACCGCCCTGGATCGCGCTGAGCGCAGCGAGGGCGACGCGCATGTCGGCCTCGTTCAGACCCGCGACGATGACGTTGTGCGAATCGTGGCCGACGCTGCTCGCCACCGCGCCCCGCCTCAGTCCGAAGGCCCGCAGCAGCCCGTGGGCGACGTTGCCGGCGCGGCCGTGGCGCTCGATCACCGTCACGAAACAGAGGTCATTGGCCGCCAGCGTCGCGGGCCAGTCGGGCCCGGGCACGAGGTCGACGACCTCGTGGGTGAGCTCGATGCCCGGCAGCGTGGTGCGGATCGCGTTGATCCGACAAAGGCCCGTCGGGAGGTCCGGGATCAGGGCCGGCAGCGGATCGGGCAGGTGCATGGTGGCGTAGGCCGGTGCCGGATAGCGGTAGGGACGCGACAGGGCGGCGTCGAGCAGGGGCGTGATCCGGCGGTTCTCGACCACCAGCGCGCCGCCGTACCAGGTGGACTGGGGGACGAGGTCGTCGTCGAGGAGGACGAGGTCGGCCCGGCGCCCGCCGCCGAAGCCGCCGATCTCGCCGTCGAGGCCGTAGCGGGTGGCGGGGTGCAGCGAGCCCATCGACCAGGCCTGGACCTTCGGAATGCCCATGCGCACCGCCTCGCGCACGACCCAGTCGAGGCCGAAGGCGAGGAGGTCCTGCGCGTCGCGATCGTCGGTGCAGACGCAGATCCTCTTGGCCGCGGCGCCGTAGTCCAGGATGGTGCCGATGGCTTTCGGCAGGCTGTGCCAGGGCGTGGTCGGCGGGCCGCCGCGCAGGTAGATCCAGACGCCGGCCTCCAGGAGGTCGTCGGCGATGTCGCGATCGATCGCCTCATGGGTATCGGTGACACCGCTGGCGGCGTAGGCCGCCACGAAGTCGCGCCCGTAGATATGCCCCGAGACCGGGCGTCCGCGCTCCAGGGCGGCCCGGATGATGGCGTGGGCGCGGGGATCGCCCTCGCAGACCGCGACGAAGTCCATCTTCTCGCCGAGGCCGATCGCCTCCGGCCAGGCATCGAACAGGCCGGCGATCTTGGCGGCATCGAGGTCGCCGCCCGCGGTCTCCAGCTCGGGCGAGGTCGCCGGCACGGTGCTCGGCACCGTCAGGTAGATGTTCAGGGGCGCCGCGCGGGCATCCTCCAGCATCCAGGCGATGCCGTCGGTGTCGAGGACGTTGCCGATCTCGTGGCTGTCGCAGACGATCGTGGTGGTGCCGTTGAGGAGCGCGGCCTCGGCATAGGCACAGGCCGTGACCATGCTGCTCTCGATGTGCAGGTGCGGGTCGACGAGGCCCGGGGCCAGGAGACCCCCGCCGAGGTCGCGCCGCGGCGCGCCGCCCCGGTAGGTTCCGGCCGGCTTCACCGCCGCGATCCGCCCGCCGGCGATCCAGACTTCGCGATCCGGCAGGATGCGCTCCGAGTAGGTCGAGAGCAGGCGGGCGCCGGTGAGGACACGGTCGGGCTCCGCCCGGCCCGAGGCCACCGCGGAGAGGTGTCGCGTCATCCGGCTCAACGGTTCGACGGAGAAGCGCGTCAGCGGTCGCGTGTCGGTCATGCGATCTCCCGGGTCCTGGGACTTGGCGTGCACCGGCGCCGCTCTGCCGGCCCAGCCGCCTCGGCGGCGCACGCATCGTGCCAGACGGCGTGCGTGCCGGACAGGCGCCGCGGCTCGGCGAACAGGCGCCGCGGCTCGGCGAACAGGCGCCGCGGCTCGGTGAAACGGGTTGCCAAGCGGGAGCGGTGGCACCATCTAGGAGACACACCGATCGCGACCCCGCGTCGCTCGATCGGAGACGGCCACGAGGCCGGGCCTGGGTGACGCCGGATGTACGCGCACCTGCCCCGCCCATTCGTGGCTGTCGGCGTCTCTTCCCCACCCCTGCAGTTCGAGCATCGTCCCGTCATGGCCAAGCGTACCAAGTCGAAACCGCAGGAGCGCGGCTCCGTCCTGTTCGACGTCGTCTATGACGACGAGTCCCGCGCCTCCAACCGGCGCGTCCCCATGGAGATCCTCGGCGGCCTCGACGGCGACGAGCCGGCCCGCCAGCTCATCGAGGATCAGGACCGTGCCATCTCGGAGAAGTCCGGCCGGCCCCTGCGGGCGATCCGCAGCCTGACCCGCTCGCCCGCCCGCGTCTCCACGGCCACGGACGAGTAGGCCCGCGCCGCACCGGCCTGTGGCGCGGGGCCGGCGAGGCCCCGCCGCAGGCCGGCTTGGGCAACCCGCCTCAGGCCTTCTTGAGGAATTCGGCCCGCAGCACGAGGCCCTTCACCTTCTCGGCGTTGCACTCGATCTCGGACGGGTCGTCGGTCAAGCGGATGTTCTTGATCAGCGTGCCGCGTTTCAGGGTCGTCGAGGTGCCCTTCACCTTCAGGTCCTTGATCAGCGTCACCGCATCGCCCTCGGCGAGCTTGGTGCCGTTCGCGTCCCGGGTCTCGTCCATGGTCCGCGCCCTCAGTTCTCGGGACGCATGTAGGGCCGGCCGGCATCCACCAGGGCCCGGTCCACGGCCTCGATCGCGAGGAGGATCCGGGTGAGATCCTCGGCTGCCGAGGGGGCCGCGACCTCGCTGCTGCCGATCCGGCGGGCGAGCGCACCGCGCTGACGGGCCAGGCTGTCCCGCGCCCGGTTCATCTGGTCGATCTCTTCCGCCGTCATGCTGTGCTCCCCTGAACGGCCCGGCAGGGCCGCGGGAGCGATGCGACCTTTGGGAGCCGAACGCAAGACGCCGTCGTCCCGCGGGGTCCGTCCTCAGAACAGGGCGCCCTGCGCATCCTCGTCGCTGGAACGCGGCTGCTCGGCGGGCGGCGCCGATCGCTCCGCCTCGCCCCCCTGCGGTCGGGCCAGGGGTTCGATCAGGTCCGGCGCGTCGATGCGGGCGTTGTTGACCCGCGCGCTGACGGGATCGAGGGTGAGCCAGTCGTCGGCACAGGGACGACACAGCCTCATCGCCTCGTCCGGCTCCGTACCGCGTGTGTCGAGCCAGGGGCCGATCTGATCCGGCGCCAGGATCACGGGCATGCGGTCGTGCACGGCGGCCATGGTGCCGTTGGCATCGGTGGTGACGATGGCGGCGGTGTCGACCTCCGAGCCGTCGGCGCCGAGCCAGTCCTCCCAGAGGCCCGCGAGTGCCATCGGCGCCCGGTCGGCACGGCGGATCATGAAGGGGGTCTTCGTTGCCGCCTTGCCCGTTCCTTCCCGGCGCCACTCGTAGAAGCCGTCGGCGAGGAAGACGCAGCGGCGGTGGCGCAGGGCGCCGCGGAAGGTCGGCTTCTCCCGCAGGGTTTCGGACCGGGCGTTGATGACGAGGGGGAAGTCCTTCGGGTCCTTGACCCAGCTCGGCCAGAAGCCCCAGCGCACCAGCCGGAACTGGCGTCGGCCGCCCGCGGACAAGACCACCGGTACCGGCTGCGTCGGTGCCACGTTGTACCGGGGCGGAAAGTTCGGCACCTCGGGATAGCCGTAGAAGGCCCGGAAGATCTCCGGGGCCTGGGCGATGAAGAAGCGTCCACACATCCGCGGACGATCCGCAAATTCGACCCGATGGGCAAGGGACTCGTGCGGCGCGAGGGGCCTGCCGGGGTCGACGGCTCGGCGGGCGGCCGGGGGTCCTGAGGTCGAGGCGCCCGGGAGAGGGATCCCCCGGGGTGTGACGCCGGTCTCAGGCGGCGCGGACGCTCGCGAGGAAGCGGCCGACCTCCTGGCCGAGATGGTCGGACTGGCGCGAGAGGGCCGAGGCGGAGGCGAGGACCTGGCTCGCCGCGGCACCGGTCTCCTCGGCCGCCCCCGCCACACCTGCGATGTTGGCCGTGACCTCGCCCGTACCGGTAGAGGCCTGCGCGACGTTGCGGACGATCTCCTGGGTCGCCGCGCCCTGCTCCTCGACGGCCGCCGCGATGGTGGTCGCCACGGCGCTGATCTCGTCGATCCGTCCACGGATGGCGTCGATGGCATGTACGCTCTCGGCGGTGGCGCCCTGGATCCGGGCGATCTGCGTGCTGATCTCGTCGGTGGCCCGGGCCGTCTGCCCGGCGAGTTCCTTCACCTCCGTCGCCACCACGGCGAAGCCGCGCCCCGCCTCGCCGGCCCGGGCCGCCTCGATGGTGGCGTTGAGGGCCAGGAGGTTGGTCTGGCCTGCGATGTCGGAGATCAGCTTGACCACGTCGCCGATCCGCGCCGTCGCGCCGCTGAGTTCCTGCACCAGGGCGGCGGTCGTGCCGGCCTCGCGCACGGCGGCGCCGGCGAGCTCGGCCGAGCCCTGAACCTGGCGGCCGATCTCCTGCACGGAAGAGCCGAGCTCCTCGGCCGCCGCCGCCACCGTCTCGACGTTCGAGGCTGCCTCCTCGGCGGCGGCCGCCACCGATATGGAACGCCCGGCGGTCTCGCTCGCGGTGCCGCTCATGGCCTGGGCGGTGGCCTGCAACTCGCCCGCGGCCTTGCCCACGGAGGCGACGATACCGCCCACGGCACGCTCGAAGCCGTCGGCCATCTCCTGCATCGCCCGTCGGCGCTGGGCCTCGGCCCCGGCCCGGGCCAAGGCGGTCTCGTCCTCCAGGGCCTTCATGCGGACCAGGCTCTCCTTGAAGACCTGGACGGCGTCGGCGATGCGGCCGATCTCGGTGCCGGTGCCCTGGTGCGGGACCGTGACGGCGAGATCGCCTGCGGTGAGCGCCGTCATGGGACGCACGACCGAGTCGATGCCGCGGGTGACGCTGCGGATGATCAGGGTCGCCAGCAGGACCGCGAGCACGACAGCCAGGGCGAGGGCCGCCAGAGCGATCGCTTGCGTCCGGGCCGTGAGGGCGACGCCCTTCGCCTCGGCCTGCGCAGCACCCGCGTCGTTGATCTCGATGAGCTTCTCCAGGGCGGTGGAGGCCCGCCGCCGCGGCTCGACGCCGTCGGAGAGGTAGAGTTTGTAGGCCTCGCCCTTCGGGGCCGTGTGCGCGGTGGAGACGATCCGGTCGGCCATGCCGAAGAAGGTGGTCACCTCCCGCTGGAAGACCTGGAAATGGCCACGCTCCGCGTCCGAACTGATCAGGCGCTCGTAGGATTTCGACAGGGCCCCGATCTGCTCCCGCCGCTTGGTCATGTCGGCTTCGATCTTGGCCTGGTCGGCGGCATCCGTGGTCTGCGTCACGCGCAGCAGGCTCGTGGTGTAACGGGCCAGGGCGACGTCGATGCGACCGCTCGCCTGCACGCTCGGGAGCCAATTGGTCTGGACCGCGGTCAGTAGATCATTGATCCGTCCGACACCGGACATTCCGAGCCAGCCGATTGCAACGATGAAAACTGTAATGATCGCGAAGCTGGCTACCAACCGAGTGCGGATGGTCATGGTCTTCAAGGTCATGGAACCGCTCCAAGAGCATGCATCCGCCTTCCGGATCATGCCAAGCGCGGTTACATTGCATGAGCATCCTTAACAGGTTGCATCGAATACTCGCTACAGCCAGCGCTTCCAGCGGAAGAAAACGTACGGTAGCACGGCCGCGACGACCATCATGACGACCGCCATCGGGTATCCGAACCCCCAATCCAGTTCGGGCATGGCCTTGAAGTTCATGCCGTAGATCGAGGCGATGAGGGTCGGCGGCATGAAGACCACCGCCATGACCGAGAACAGCTTGATGATGTTGTTCTGCTCCAGGTTCACCAGCCCGAGGGTGGCGTCGAGGAGGAACTGGATCTTCGAGGACAGGAAGGTGGCGTGCTCCTCCAGGGACTGCAGGTCGCGCAGGGTGGAGCGGACGTCCTCGCGCAGTTCGCGCGGTGCCTTGGCGGTGCGGTAGGTCGCCGAGAGGGAGAGCAGGATGCGCTCCATCGAGACCAGGCTCTCGCGCTGCTTCGAGATGAGGTCGCCGTGGCGCCCCAGGGCCCGGAGGGTGTCCTGCAGGGCGGTGTTGCGGGCGCTCGGGTCCTCCTTCTCCTCGAAGATCTTGCCGGAGAGGCGATCGATGCGCTCGCCCTGGAGCTGGAGCACGTCGGCCGCGCGGTCGATCACCGTCTCGATCAACCCGGCCAGGATGGTCTCGCCCGAGGGCACCGCCGACGGGCCGTTGCCCGTGGAGCGGCCGGCCCGCTGGGTATACATCCGGAAGGCCTGGGGCTCCTCGTAGCGCACCGTCACGAGGCGGTTGCCGCGCAGGATGAAGGTGATGCCGGCGAGGCCCGGCTCCTCGGACTCGCTGACCTTGCTCAGCACCCGGCCGGTCATGTAGCGCGCCCCGTCCTCGACGTAGAGGAGTTCGGAGGGCTCGATGTCCTTCATCTCCTCGCGGGTCGGCACCGAGATGCCCATGAAGACCTCGACCTTTAGGTCCTCCTCCCGGCTCGGCCGCACCATGTCGAGCCAGACGGTGTCGTCGGGGATCGGCTCCTGCAATTCGAGGGAACGGCGCTCGAGCAGGGTCTGCCCGGCGCCGGCGACCGGCTGGTGGATGAAGATCACGCGGGATGTCTCAGGCGAAGGCCCCGGGAGGCGGTGTGCTCGCATCCGGCACGAAGAAGTCCGGCGCAAGAGGGATGCCGGGTGTGACGCGGTATTTTGAAAAGTCCGTGACACCCTGCTCAGCCAGGAAGCTGTCGTCGATGAGGAAGCGGCCGGACACCGCCCGGGCGGGCAGGCAGAACAGCGCGTGGGCGGCATCGGCCAGGATCTCGGGCGTGCGGCTCGCCTGCATCAGCGCCTCGCCGCCCAGCAGGTTCTTCACCGCCGCCGTGGCGATGGTGGTGCGAGGCCAGAGGGCGTTCACCGCGATGCCCTGGCGCCGCAACTCGCCGGCGAGCCCGAGCACGCAGAGCGACATGCCGTACTTGGCGATGGAATAGGCCAGGTGCGGGGCGAACCACTGCTCGGTCATGTCGAGGGGCGGCGAGAGCATGACGATGTGCGGGTTCTCGGCCTTGGCGAGATGCGGGATCGCGTACTTGCTGACCATGTAGGTCCCGCGCGTGTTGATGCCGTGCATCAGGTCGAAGCGCTTCATCTCGGTCTCGGGCGTCCGGGTCAGCGAGATCGCGCTGGCGTTGTTCACCACGATGTCGATGCCGCCGAAGGTCTCGGCCGTGCGGGCGATCGCCGAGGCGACGCTGTCCTCGTCGCGGACATCCACCAGGAGCGGCAGGGCCCGGCCGCCCGCCGCCTCGACGGCGGCGGCGGCGGTGTGGATCGTGCCCTCCAGCTTCGGATGCGGCGTGTCCGTCTTGGCGGCGATGGCGATGTTCGCGCCGTCGCGGGCCGCCCGCAGGGCGATCGCGAGGCCGATTCCGCGGGAGGCCCCGGTGATGAACAGGGTCTTACCGTTCAGCGATCCGCTCATGTCTCAGGTCTCCTCGGCGTTGATCTGGAACCGGGGCGGCTGTGTGCCGTCCGCATCGGTGAAGCCGTACGCGGCGGCAAGATCGCCCGCATGGAGGATCTGCCCGGCCCGGGCCGCGACCGCGGGGTCGGCGGCCAGGGCGGCGAGGGCCCGGCCGGCATAGAGCGGGCTCTCCGTCGCCCGGTCGGCGTGGCCGATGTCGACGGCGCGCTCGGTGCGCACGAAGCCGGGCGAGAGCCCCAGCGCCGTGACGCCGTGCGGCGCCAGTTCCTGGGCGCAGGCGAAGGCGAGCCGGTTCGTGGCCGCCTTGGTCAGGTCGTAGAAGATGTCGCCGAGATAGCCCGGCGCGGTGTCGAAGGAGACGAAGGCGACGAGCCCGGATCTCGCCGAGACCATCGCGGGGGCGATGGCGCGGGCGAGCAGCAGGGCCGGATAGGGGCCGCTCCCGAAGAACTCCGAGAACGGCTCGGCCGAGCGGCGCCAGAACGGCGTGCCCCAGGCGGCACCGTCGGCGTAGCGCTCGCCGTCATAGCCCTCGTTGCCGCCCCAGACGCTGGCGACGGCGACGTCGATGCGCCCGAACCGGCGCAGGATCCAGTGGACCAACGCGTCCACCGCGCGCTCGCTGGTGTGGTCGCAGAGATAGTGGTGGCCCTCGCCCCCGGCGGCATCGACGGCGCGGGCCGTATCCTCCACGACCTCCGGCCGTCCCTCCGTGCGCGGCCCCGTCTCGCTGGACCGGGCCGTGACGATGACGGTGCCGCCCGCCTCGCCCAGGCCCCGGGCGATCCCCCGCCCCACCCCGCGCGAGGCTCCGGCCACGAGACAGATCTTTCCGCGCAGATCGGGGTTCGGCGCGAGAACCGGGCCCGCACTCACGCCGGTTTGGCCCGGCCGAGAAAGCGCGCGAAGGCCGCCTGGGCTTCGGGCGCCCGCAGGCGCTCCTCGAAGGCGACGGCCTCGGCCTCGAGGGCGGCTTCCAGGGCGGCCTGGTCACCGCGGATCAGCGCCCGCGTCGCCTGCACGGCCCCCCGCGGAAGCCCGGCGAGGCGCGCACCCTGGGCCTGGGCATGATCGAGGAGCAGGCCAGCCGGCATCACCGCGTTGACGAGGCCGAGGCCGAGCGCGTCGTCGGCGTCGAAGCCTTGGCTGAGGAGCAGCATCTCGGTGGCCTTCAGGAGCCCGACCCGGCGCGGCAGCAGGTAGCTCGACGCCGCCTCCGGCACGAGGCCGAGTTCCACGAAGGGCATGCGGAAGCGGGCGGCCGGGCTGGCATAGACGAGGTCGCAATGCAGGGTCAGCGTCGTGCCGATCCCCACCGCGATCCCGTCCACGGCCGCGATCATCGGCGTGCGGGTGCGGGCGAGCTGGCGGATGAACTGCAGGGCCGGCGCCTCGCGGAACGGCTTGCCCGCGCCCGCGACGAAGTCGGCGAGGTCGTTGCCGGCGCTGAAGGCGCCCGGCACCCCGGCGAACACCACGGCCCCGATCGCATCCTGCTCATCGGCCTCCGCCAGGGCGGCGCGCAGGGCATCGTACATGGCGCCCGTCAGCGCGTTCTTCTTCTCGGGCCGATCGATGCGGATGAGGCGGACGCCGTCGGCCGTATCCGCGATGGCGATGTGCTCGCTCATGGTGCCCTCCCCCGATGATGGTCGATCGTTGCGCGGCGGCCTCTCCGCAGGCCGCCCTCCTCAGCTCGCCAGGGCGAGCGCGGCGTCCTCGGTGAAGTGCCCGCCCGCGAGGATGCTCGCCTCGAGCCCCTCGGCCGCGGTGAGCAGGTTGTCGGCGAAGAAGCGCGCCAGGGCGATCCGGCCGGCATGGGCCGGGTCGGTCTCCCCCGTCTTCAGTGCGGCGTTGGCGGCGAGCGCCTGGCGGCCGAGGCAGGCGCCGCCCTGGACGAGGCCGAACAGGCGCAGGTAGGGCGTCGCCCCGGCCAGCGCCGCCTCGGGCCGGTTCGAGGCCAGCACCTTGAGCTGGAAGCTCGTCGCCCGGTCCAGGCTCGCGATCCCCGCCCGCAGCCGGGCGCCGATGTTGCCGAAGGCCGGGTCGGGATCCTTGAGGAAGCCCTCGGCGGTCCGGCGCAGGCTGGCGATCTGTGCCCGCACCGTGGCGCCCCCGTTCAGCGGGAGCTTGCGCGCGACGAGGTCGATGGCCTGGATGCCGTTGGTGCCCTCGTAGATGCCGAGGATGCGGGCGTCGCGCATGTGCTGCGCGGCGCCGGTCTCCTCCACGAAGCCCATGCCGCCATGCACCTGGACGCCCAGCGAGGTCACCTCGTTGGCGATGTCGGTGGAGAAGGCCTTGGCGACGGGGGTCAGCAGGGAGGCGCGGTCGTGAGCCGCCTGCCCCTCCGGGCCCTCCGCTGCGTCCAGGGCCGCGGCGGTGAGGTAGCAGATGCCGCGGGCGGCCTGGGTGAAGGCCTTCATGGTCAGCAGCATGCGCTGCACGTCCGCATGGGCGAGGATGGGGCTCGTCTCGGGGGCGCCCGGGGCCTTGCCCTGGCGCCGGTCGCGGGCATAGCCCAGCGCCTGCTGGTAGGCGCGCTCCGCGATGCCGACACCCTGCAGGCCGACATTGAGCCGGGCCGAGTTCATCATCGTGAACATGCAGGCGAGGCCACGATTCTCTTCACCGATGAGCCAGCCGATGGCGCCACCGTCGTCGCCGAAGGCCATGGAGCAGGTGGGGGAGCCGTGGATGCCGAGCTTGTGCTCGATGCCGGAGCAACGCAGGTCGTTGCGGCTGCCGTCCGGCAACACCTTCGGGACGAGGAACAGCGAGATGCCGCGGGTGCCGGCCGGCGCATCCTTGAGCCGGGCCAGCACGAGGTGGACGATGTTGTCGGTCAGGTCGTGCTCGCCGTAGGTGATGTAGATCTTGGCGCCGACGATGCCGTAGCGGCCGTCCCCGAGGGGCTCGGCGCGGCTGCGCAAGAGGGCCAGATCGGAGCCGGCCTGCGGCTCGGTCAGGTTCATGGTCGCGGTCCATTCCCCCGAGACCAGCTTGTCGAGGTAGCGCGTCTTGAGGTCGGCCGAGCCGTGCTGGGCCAGGGCCTCGATGCCGCCCGCCGTGAGGAGCGGACAGAGACCGAAGGCGATGCTGGCCGCATTCCACATCTCGTTGCAGGCGGCGTTGAGCACGAGGGGCAGGCCCTGCCCACCATGATCGGGGTCGGCGCTGAGGCCGTTCCAGCCGCCCGCGATCCAGGTCTGGTAGGCCTCGAGCCAGCCCGGCGGCGTCGTGATGGCACCGTCCCTGAGCGGCGTGCCGTGACGGTCGCCCACCCGGTTGAGGGGGGCGATGACGGATTCGGCGACCTTGCCGGCCTCGGCCAGGACCGCTTCCGCGTCGTCGACGGCGAGGTCGCCATGCAGGCCGGCCGCCAGGGCTGCGTCGAGCCCGGCCACGTGGCGCAGGGCGAACAGCATGTCAGCCACCGGAGCGCGATAGGTCATGATGCTTCCTCCCGCGCCTTGATTGAATCGACGCGTGTCGCCCCGTGTTTGACGCATGGCCCGGCCGGGCGCTAGGCCCAAGGCTCTCCCCGGCAAAGGGGTGCCAGCGCAGATAGTTTAGATATGAACGATCTCTGGTCAATCCCCGACGATGCGATCCCGGCCATAACGACCGCCCGGCTTTCCGAGGCGGCCGACGGGATCGCGGCGGCCGCCTCTCTGCTCCGAGCTGGGCAGGTCGTGGCCTTCCCCACCGAGACGGTCTACGGCCTCGGGGCCGATGCCACCGATCCGGTGGCGGTGGCACGAATCTTTGCCGCCAAGCAGCGGCCGCGCTTCAACCCGCTGATCGCGCATCTCGCCGACCCGGCGTCGGCCTTCGCCGAGGGCGTCTTCGATGAGGCGGCGCGCAGCCTCGCCGAAGCGTTCTGGCCCGGTCCCCTGACCCTGGTGGTGCCGGCCGCCCCGGACTGCCGCGTCTGCGACCTTGCGCGGGCCGGCCTGCCGAGCGTCGCCCTGCGGGTGCCGGCGCCCGCCCTGACCCGGGCCCTGCTGGCGCGGGTCGGTCGGCCCGTCGCCGCGCCCTCCGCCAACCGTTCGGGACGCGTCAGCCCGACCAGCGCCGACCACGTCCTGGCGGATCTCGAGGGCCGGATCGCCGCGGTGTTGGATGGCGGCGAGACGCCGGTCGGGGTCGAATCCAGCGTAATTGCCTGCCTCGGCGGGCCGCCCCGGCTGCTGCGGCCGGGCGGTCTCACGCGGGAAGCGCTGGAGGCGCGCCTCGGCTACGCCCTGGCCGGTCCGGAGAGCGGGGACACCGCCCATCCGGTCGGTCCCGGACTGCTCGCGTCCCACTACGCCCCTCGGGCGCAAGTCCGCCTCGAGGCGATCTCCGCTTCATCGGACGAGGCGGTGTTGCTGTTCGGCCCGGAAACCCTTCCGGGAGCGAATGCCGCGCGGGCGCGCCTCAACCTCAGTCCCGCGGGCGATCTCGCCGAAGCCGCGGCTCACCTGTTTTCCGCCCTGCGCCAACTCGACGGCGTCGGAGCGCGGGTGATCGCGGTGGCATCCATTCCCGAGCGCGGTCTGGGCGAAGCCATCAACGACCGGCTTCGGCGAGCCGCGGCGCCGCGCTAAATTTTTTCTGAGATCCGTTGGAACCAAGCTGCCGGGGGCGTGTTCATCCTGTACGAAGGCCAGTTCAGCCCCCAATGGCCTTTTCCCTTCTCGGGCTCGGAGCAATCCGAGCCTGTTTTCTTGTTCGATCATCCCGTGTGGCCGTTGATCGTGCTCGAGGCGTTCTGAACATCGCTGTCAGGGGATGCAGGAGCCCCGGTCAGGCGATCTCCAGAATTTCGCTCTCGTGTCCGTTCACCTCGACGACGTCGCCGACGACCTTGCCGGTCAGCGCGCGCGCCATCGGTGAGACGTAGGAGATCGTGCCCTGGGCCGGATCGGACTCGTCTTCGCCCACGATCCGGTAGGTTCGGCGGCTGTCGTCCTCGGCCAGGATCGTCACCGTCGAGCCGAAGCGGACCACGTCGCCCGGTTCCGCCTCCACCAGCTGCGCCGAGCTGCGTCGCGCGGTCCAGTAAGCCAGGTCGCGGTTCACCCGGGCGACGTCGGCCTGCGCCTCGGGCGTCAGGGCCGAGAACGCCGCCTGGAGGCGCGCGACCTCAGCCTCGATCTGGGCCAGGCCCTCCGGGGTGACGAAATTCGGGTGCGGCGAGAGCGTGCGTTCGGGAAGATCCTCGAACACCGCTTCACCCTCACGCTCGCGAACGAATGCTTGGCTCATGGAGGTCGAAACGTCCGGCTCCTGCCCGACGTTCCGTAAAGCTCAGGCCACCTCCACCACCGTCCGTCCGCGGACCCGACCTTCGAGGATCGCCTGCGCCACCGTATCGACGCCGGGTAGCGGCACCGTCTGGGTCATCGCCGCAAGCTTGTCGTGATCGAGCTCCCGGGCGAGCCGGTCCCAGGCCGCCCGGCGCTTGGGTTGCGGCGTCGTCACGCTGTTGATGCCGAGCAACGAGACTCCGCGCAGGATGAAGGGAGCGACCGAGGTCGGCAGGTCCATGCCCTGCGCCAGTCCGCAGGCCGCGACCGCGCCATCCGCCTTCGTTCCCGCCAGAACGTTGGCGAGGGTGACCGATCCGACGGCATCGACGGCCGCCGCCCAGCGCTCCTTGGCCAGGGGTTTGCCGGGCTGGCTCAGTTCCGCGCGGTCGAGAATTTCAGCGGCGCCGAGGCCGCGCAGGTAGTCGGCTTCCGCATCGCGACCGGTGGAGGCGATGACGTGCCAGCCGGCCCGCGCCAGCACGGCTACCGCCACGGATCCGACCCCGCCGGAGGCCCCGGTGACCAGAACCGGCCCCTGGGCGGGGGCCACGCCGTGATGGTCGAGCGCCATCAGGCAGAGCATCGCGGTATAGCCGGCGGTGCCGATCGCCATGGCCTGGGCGGCGCTCAGGCCCTTGGGGAGCGGTACGAGCCAGTCGCCCTTGACCCGTGCGCGCTGCGCGTAGGCCCCCAGATGGGTCTCGCCGACGCCCCAGCCGGTGAGGACCACCGCGTCGCCCATCTTGTAGTCGGGATGGTCCGAGCTCTCGACGATGCCGGCGAAATCGATGCCGGGGATCATGGGGAAGCGCCGCACCACCGGCGATTGGCCGGTCATCGCCAGCCCGTCCTTGTAGTTCACCGTGGAGTGGGTGATCCGGACCGTGACGTCGCCGGGCATCAGGTCGGCGTCGTCGAAATCCTTGAAGGTGAGCGATTGCCCCGTCTCGGTCTTCTCGACGACCCAAGCCTTGAACTGACCCATGGCATACCTCCGCTGACCGGTCTGAGGTGTGGCACGGACGGTCCGAATCAAGCGGCCCCGGACGCGGCGGGCGTCCGGGGCCGGAGACGGAGCCGCGCCGAAGGGCTCAGTAGCCGTCGTAGATGCTGCCGGAGGAGAAGCCGAGGCCGACGCCGATATCGGCCGAACTGGCCCCCGTGACGCCGAAGGCGTCCGGGATCGAGCCGACGGCGAGGCTTGGGCCGAAGGCACCCGGATAGCCGCCCTGGCCGTAATTGGCCGGCACCCAGCCCGACCGGGCGGGCTGCACCAGCACCCGGCGGCGGACGCTGGCGTATTGCGGCGGGATGGTCTCCGGAACTGTCTGCACGGGCTGCACGAGGATGCGGCGGCGGCGGACGGCGTATTGCGGCGGCACGTCCACCCAGCACCCGATCAACGCGCCATAGGCATCCCGACGGGTCTGCCAGACCCGGCCGCCGGGCGCCACGAGAACGCGCTCCGAGACGGTCTCGTAGACGGGGGGAATGGTGCGGTAGACGGTCTCGGCCGGGCGGACGAGGACCTGCTCGGAGACTGCGCCGTAGACCGGAGGGGTGTTGACGTGGCGGTAACACTCGGCGCCACCGCAGCCGCCGGCCTGGGCGGAGGACAGGGTGATGACGGCGCCGGCGATGGCGGCGAGACTGATACGGGCTGCGACCGGCGTGGTCATGACGGGTTCCTCGGCTCGAGACGCTGTACAGGACGGGATGGCGCGCGAAGTCCGCGCGCATCTCGACGTTCCAGAGGCCGCCAAGTTGCCGCTCGATCAAGCTGTATCGAGACTCAAGGTAAAATTAACCCAAGCTTAGGACTACTTAGAAGTTTCACTGCTTAGGTAAAAACGCGGGGAACTGCTTAGAAAATCAGGTCTGACCGCGCTTGAGCTGGTAGAAGATGTGCCGTCCGATGACGTCCATCTTCTTCAGGCGCCGCGACCAGCCGGGTTTCACGTAGTCCGCATGGTAATGGGTCGCCCCCCCGACTTCGCTGAGGTAGGTGCGCCCGTCGATGACCGCGCTGGCGATCCGGGTGGCGGTCTGCCAGGACGGCCCGTCTGCGATGCGCAGGGACTTGCCTTCGCAGGCGAAGGAGAACTGGCAGCCCATGTAGCGGTGACGGTTCTGATAGACGACGCCGCAGACGTTGCTGGGATAGAGGCCGCTCTTCACCCGATTGAGGACGACTTGGGCGACGGCCGCTTGGCCCTCCTCGGATTCGCTGCGCGCCTCGAAGTACACGGCTTCGGCCAGGCAGCGCTGCTCGCGGTCCATGGCGTCGGGCCCGATCAGGTCGGCGTAGCGGTGGCGTGCGACGTCCGGGGGCGCCGCCGCACCCGGCGTGGCGCCATCCGCCTGGGATCCCCGCGGCGACAGGCCCGGGAAGACGAGGCTCGCCGCGGCGATCTCGATCGGGGTCGCGTCGGCCGGGGCCGGGGTGGTCGAAGAGAGCGCCTCCGCGCGGGGAATGGCGGGGGTCGCCCCGTCCTCCACGACGATCACCGATCCGTCCCCCTCCCCGTTCTGATCGAGGCCGAGATCCGGCGCGGGCACGAAGCCGGCATCGAGGTCGGGATTCCAGGCGGCCGAGCCGGCCTGCAGCAATCCGCTCGCGGGCTCGGAGAGGCTGGTCCTGACGACCAGGGCATCGCCCCGGCCCTCGATCCCGGACAGGCCTTCGGGTGTGCCGCGGCTGTAGACCCGGTGCGGAGCGTGCGAGCGGGTCTCGGTTCCGCCAAGGCGGGCGCCCGGCGAGGCCGTCGCCAGGAGACGGTCCGTGCCCGTCGCCCGTCCGACGGCACCCGGCGCCATGTCCGTACCCGCCGTGGCGGTAAAGGAGACGAGCAGGCCGATGCCGGCCACCCAGGGAGTCATCGCAGCGCTGAGCCAGCGCAGATGCGACGCGCGCCGTACCTGTTTCCTACCCACGCAACCGACTCGCACCAGGATGCCAAACGCTCAGCCCGCCGGTCCCGGGAGGACACCGAACGGCCGTTGCGTTCAACTATCGTGCGGTATGGTTGCGGAGCGGTTAAGCCCGGCGGTCAGAGCGCGCCAGGGCGCCCATGCATCGCCGCCAAGGTGCCGACCAGCGTCGAGAGGCTCGAGCGTCCGCTCTCCTGGGCACCCGCGATTCGCTCGGCATCGGCTCCGCTCTGCGTGGCGATGGCGAAGACGAACAGCGCGACGGTGGCGAGGCCGCCGAGGCCTGCCACGACCCAGAGATAGGCCTGCTGCATCACGCGGGGCAGCGGGACGGCGACGGGATTTTCATTGAGAAACAGGGGGGGTGGGCTGGTGTCGTTCATGCCGGCGATCCCACGCGTTGGCTGCCGCCCTTGTGAGCAGGGTTGCCTGCGCGCAACGGTTTGGCACTAGCACTGAACGTGCCCGCGCGGAATCGGTTCGCCGCGTTTTCGACAATTTGTTGAACGGTTCGTTTATCGGGTGGACCGGGACGGCGCGTGGCCGTCCCGGTCCATGAGCGTTGGGGCGCGGCGACCCCGCTGGAGTCGCCGCCGTCCTCGACGCGCTCCTACTTGGCGGCCTTGGCGGCGAGGGCCGCCTGGGCAGCCGCGAGACGGGCGATCGGTACCCGGTAGGGTGAGCACGACACGTAGTCGAGGCCGACCTCCTGGCAGAATGCCACCGAAGCCGGGTCGCCGCCGTGCTCGCCGCAGATGCCGAGCTTGATGTCGGGACGGACCGCCCGGCCGCGCTCGACGCCGATGCGAACGAGCTCGCCGACGCCCTCCTGGTCGATGCTGATGAACGGATCCGCCGCCAGGATGCCCTTCTGGGTGTAGGCGCCCAGGAAGGTCGCGGCATCGTCACGGGAGATGCCGAGGGCGGTCTGCGTCAGGTCGTTGGTGCCGAAGGAGAAGAACTCCGCCGTCTCGGCGATGTCGCCAGCCCGGAGCGCGGCCCGGGGCAGCTCGATCATCGTGCCGACCTGATAATCAACCGTGCTGCCCGTTTCGGCAGCGACGGCCTTCGCCATGGCATCGATGCGCGCCTTGACGATGTCGAACTCCATCTTGGTGAAGACGAGCGGCACCATCACCTCGGGGGTGACGGGCGATCCCGTCTCCTTGGCGGCCTGGACGGCCGCCTCGAAGATCGCCCGAGCCTGCATCTCGGCGATCTCCGGGAAGGCGATCGCGAGGCGGCAGCCGCGGAAGCCGAGCATCGGGTTGAACTCGTGCAGCTCCGTCATGCGGCGGCGCAGCTTGTCCTCGGAGACGCCCGTGCTGGTGGCGACGTCGCGGACCTCCTCGTCGGTGTGCGGCAGGAATTCGTGCAGCGGCGGATCGAGCAGGCGGATCGTGACGGGCAGGCCCGACATAATCGTGAACAGCTCGACGAAGTCCTGGCGCTGGTAGGGCAGGATCTTGGCGAGCGCCGCGCGGCGGCCCTCGACGTCGTCGGCGAGGATCATCTCGCGCACGGCGACGATGCGGTCACCCTCGAAGAACATGTGCTCGGTGCGGCACAGGCCGATGCCCTCGGCGCCGAAGTTCCGAGCAGCGCGCGCGTCGGTCGGGGTGTCGGCGTTGGTGCGGACCTTCATGGTGCGCACCTTGTCGGCCCAGCCCATCAGGGTGGCGAACTCGCCCGACAGGGACGGCTCCAGCATCGCCACCTCGCCCAGGAGCACCTGGCCCGTCGAGCCGTCGATGGTGATCTTGTCGCCGGCCTTCAGGGTGGTTCCGGCCACGGAGAGGGTGCCGGCCTTGTAGTCGACGCGGATCGAGCCGACGCCGGAGACGCAGGGTTTGCCCATGCCGCGGGCCACCACGGCCGCGTGACTGGTCATGCCGCCGCGTGTGGTGAGGATGCCCTCGGAGGCGTGCATGCCGTGGATGTCTTCCGGCGAGGTCTCCACGCGCACCAGGATACACTTGCGCTCGGCCTTGCGGGCGGCCTCGGCATCCTCGGAATTAAAGACGATCTCGCCGGTGGCGGCGCCCGGCGAAGCGGGCAGGCCGGCGGCGATGACCTTGCGCTCGGCCTTCGGGTCGATGGTCGGATGCAGGAGTTGGTCGAGGGCGGCGGGCTCGACGCGGCCGATGGCCTCCTCCTCGGTGATCAGGCCTTCGGCGGCAAGATCGACGGCGATCCGCAGGGCCGCCTTGGCGGTGCGCTTGCCGTTGCGGGTCTGGAGCATCCAGAGCTTTCCGCTCTCGATGGTGAACTCCATGTCCTGCATGTCGCGGTAGTGGTTCTCGAGGAGGCCGTAGATCCGCACCAACTCGGCGTAGGAGTCGGGCATGGCCAGCTCCATCGACGGACGATCGGACTTGGCCTCGATGCGGGCCTTCTCGGTGATGTCCTGCGGGGTGCGGATGCCCGCCACCACGTCCTCGCCCTGGGCGTTGATCAGGAACTCGCCGTAGAGGGCGCGCTCACCGGTGGACGGGTTGCGGGTGAAGGCGACGCCGGTGGCCGAGGTATCGCCCATGTTGCCGAACACCATGGCCTGAACGTTGACGGCCGTGCCCCAGCTCTCCGGAATGCTGTTCAGCTCACGGTACTTCTTGGCGCGCGGGATCATCCAGGAATCGAACACCGCACCGATGGCGCCCCAGAGCTGATCCTCGGGGGCCTGCGGGAAGTCGGAGCCGTGCTCGGCCTTCACGATGGCCTTGTACTTCCCGACGAGGTGCTTCCAGTCCTCGGCCCCGAGTTCGGTGTCGAGGCTGACGCCCTTGCCTTCCTTGTAGTGCTCCAGCGCCTCCTCGAAGGCGTGATGCTCCACGCCGAGGACGACGTTCGAGTACATGGTGATGAAGCGGCGGTAGGAATCGTAGGCGAAGCGCGGATCGCCGGCGCCCTGCGCCAGGGCCTCGACGGTGCGGTCATTGAGGCCGAGGTTGAGCACCGTGTCCATCATGCCCGGCATCGAGGCGCGGGCGCCCGAGCGGACCGAAACGAGGAGCGGGTTCTCCGGATCGCCGAAGCCGCGTCCGGTGAGCGCACCGACGGCGTCGAGGGCGGCCTTGACCTGGCCCTTCAGCTCTTCCGGATACTGCTGTCCGTGATCGTAGTAGTAGGTACAGACTTCGGTCGTGATGGTAAAACCGGGTGGCACCGGAAGACCGAGATTCGACATCTCTGCGAGGTTCGCGCCCTTCCCGCCCAGCAGGTTGCGCATGGACGACTGGCCCTCGGCCTTGCCGTCACCGAAGGAGTAGACCCACTTGCCCATCTGTATCCGTCCGCTTGCAGGAGTGAAAACTGCCCCATGCCTAACACGGCGGGTTGGACCATCTTCTGCTGCAACGCAAGATGAACGGCTCGTCCAGGCGATGACAGCGTGACGCTTCGGGCCCGCTGTAACGGAGCCGTTGCCGGATCAGCCGAGCGACCGGAAGACACCGAGGCCGATCAAGCCGACCAGGATCAGGTAGATCGCCACGATGTAGTTCAGCAGCCGCGGGACGATCAGGATCAGCACCCCGGCGGCCAGGGCGATGATGGGCTGAAGGCTGGAAATCGTAATGGTCATGGGTCGCGCTCCGGCACGCCATTGGGACTTGTCTGCGCCGCCCGGCACCTCAGACGCGGTACTTTCCGTTGCGCTTGATCAGCACCTGCGTGCCGACCGGCACCCGCTCGTAGAGGTCGACGATGTCCTCGTTGAGCATGCGCACGCAGCCGGACGACATCTGCTCGCCGATGCTCCAGGGTTCGTTGGTGCCGTGGATGCGGAAGAGGATGTCGCGGTTGCCCTGGTAGAGATACAGGGCACGGGCGCCGAGGGGGTTGTCGACGCCACCCTTCCGGGTGCGCGGCAGGTCGGGGTTGAGGGAGACCATGGTGGTGGTGGGGCTCCAGTCCGGCCAGACGCCCTTGCGTCCGACCCGCGCCTGGCCCTTCCAGGAGAAGCCGAGCTTGCCGACGCCGACGCCGTACTGCACCGCCGTCCCGTCCTCCTGCACCAGGGCGAGCTGCCGGTTGTCGATATCGACGACGATCGTGCCGGGTTTCTCGGGCCCGGTGTAGCGCACCACCTGCCGGCGATACTTCGGATCGAGCCGGGACTTGTCGACCAGGGGGACGTCGTAGGGCTTGTCCGGCATCGTGCCGGTGTACCAAGCTGCCTCGTCGTCCTGCGCCAGGTTCACGGGGCCACGGGACTGGCACGCCGCGAGGGGCGCGATCAGGATCAGGCCGAGGATGAGACGGCGGGACGGCATGGACAGCTCCACGTTTCGACGCGTCGGAGGACGGCTCTGTCCCCTGACTACCGCTCCCGGACCTCCGACGTTGTGTCATTCCCGCCGCAGGTCGGATGTTGCGTGCGCGGTTCATCGTGCGGCGGAGGGGGCCGAGGCCGGACGAGGCCGGGACGCCCGGGCGGCCTTGCGCCCCGCGCATTGCATCGCGCGAACGAGACTTTCATGATGGCTCCGGGCCGCCGCCGGCCCCGGAGCACAGGTGACGATGGTCGAGACGCAGGTGCTTTCCGAGATCGATGCCGACGCTCCACTGGCCGACCTCGCCCCCGCCGTTCATCTCGATCACTGCGTCATCCACGTCACGGACTGGGAGCGCTCGAACGCGTTCTATCGGGACGTGATGGGGGCCGAGATCATTCCGCGCGGCTCGGCCTTCGCGTATCGCTTCGGCGGCGTTCAGCTGAACGTGCACGGGCCGGGCGTGGACGCGACGCCTTTGGCCAGGATTCCCGTGCAGCCGGGAAACAGCGACCTGTGCTTTCGCTGGTCGGGCTCGATCGAGCAGGCCGCCGCCCACCTCGCCTCGCTGGGCGTGACGGTCGAGCTCGGACCCGTGGAGCGCAACGGCGCCGCCGGCGCCGGGGTCAGCCTCTATTTTCGAGACCCTGACGGATCCCTGATGGAGTTCATCACCTATCCGCCCTCTCCGTAGTACGCGGTCCGGCTCGACCGTCGGCCTCAGCCTCGACTTTGGGCGAGCTGTTGGTTGGTCTGTTCGAGGCGGAGTGCCAATTCGCGCATCACCGCGATGGCGATGGGCGGGAACTGCGCCAGCAACTCCAGGAAGACGGTCCGGTCGATTCGCAGGACGGTGGCCGGATCGACGGCGGCGACGGTGGCCGAGCGTGGCTGGTCGGCGAGGATGCCCATCTCGCCCACGAGAGCGTTTGCCCCCAGCAACGCCAAGCGAAAGGGCCCCTGCGGTCCGTCGATCGAGACCTCCGCCGAGCCTTCCAGAAGGAGATACGCCGCGTCGGCCGCGTCGCCCTGGGCGAAGAGCTGCTGGCCCGCTTCGAAATGGACGCGCTCGCTGGTGAAGGCGAGGAGCTTCAGGCGCGACGGCTCGACACCACGGAACAAGGGCACCTGGCGAAGAGACGAAACCTCGGTCTCGAGGGTCATTGAGTCAGGCTCCCGTGACGCGACGTCCCTCTTGGGGCGGCACGATCCTGGCGCATCCAATGCGGCTCCGTGCCAATTTGTCCAGACCCCATCGCCCCACGGACCGCGACGCCCCCAGCGGACACGATGCGTGCTGCGCCACCGCCCACCAGTCCAACCGTTCGATCTAACGGTTAAGCTTAAATTAATCGCCAATCCTTGGCGCATGGACTGCTCACGCCGTGATCAGATGAGGAACCATCGATATTGGCAAAGGTTGTCCTGGCAGTGAACGCAAAGCTGAGGAGGCGCTGATGGCATCAGGAAATTCCACCTCGAAGCGAGGTTTCGCATCGATGGACCTCGAACGGCAGCGGGAAATCGCGAGCAAGGGTGGCCGCAGCGTGCCGGCCGAGAAGCGCTCGTTCTCGCAGGACCGCGAGCTGGCCTCGAATGCGGGCCGCAAGGGCGGACAGTCGAGCGGCTCCGGTCGTCCCGGAGACGAGTAAGACGCATTATGGCGCGTGGCTCTTGGGAGTCGCGCGCCTTTTCTTTGCTTCGCGTCTACCAACAAAAACGCCCCGTCCATAGGGAACGGGGCGTTTTTGTTGGACTGTGAATGTCCAGCATCTCGTCAGGTCATGCAGCGTCCCGGAACCATGCGACGCGCTTCCGGTCCGGCCAGTGAGCTGATCGCCCGCTCGCAGCCTTCCTGCAGCGGCTTGCGCAAGCGAGGCATCTCCTTGTCGCTGGCGGTGCGACCCAGGGCGGGTGCAACCGGCTCCGAGCGCGGGGCGGTGTTCGGGACGGAAGCAAGATGGATCTGTCCAGCTGTCGCAGGAACGACACGGATCTCAGGGATCTCCTGCTGAACCATCGACAGGACCGGCTTGGCGGATGGCGCCCACTGATCGGCAGCCTGGCGGACGGTCGGTTGGATCAGCATCGCCAGGACAGCGGCCGGTCCACTCACGCTGAGGAAGAAGCCAGACCGAGACATTGCCGTAATCTCCGCGCAGAGCTTGACAGGTTGTCAGTTCAACGCAGTTCGAAAACAACGGTTCCTTAACCCTTTTGATCTGGATATCCAGTCCTTAAGGCGATGCATCGCATTGTCTTGATTGCCACCGCCGCGGCTCCCTGCCTCGCGCCGCCCGTGGCGATTTTGCATCGCCGTCGAGAAAAATCACACGTCGTAGACCGGGATCGGAACCCTCGCGGTCGAACTTCGTTGTTCCAGCACCCGGCCGCCTGGTCCTCCCCCGCATTCCCCTTGTGCATTGGCCGGAACCTTTCGACGGGTCGGAGTTAATCCGACCCGTTTTTTTGTGTCCGTATCGCCGGCCGCAGAGGCCCTTGGCGGACGGCATGAAAAAACCCCGGTCGTTCGACCGGGGTTCGTTCAGCTGTTCCCCCACGAATTCAGAGCCCAGCGGTCGCTCCCATGCGGAGCGATCAGGCCGACTTCGCCTCACGGCGACGGGCGCTCTGCTGGAAGAACAGGGCCTGGCTGATCACCGCCGAGACGTTGGCAGGTTGGAAGGGCTTGGCAATCAGAAACGCCGGCTCGGGGCGCTCGCCGGTGAGGAAGCGCTCGGGGTAGGCCGTGATGAAGATCACCGGAACCTCGAAGGTCTTCAGGAGGTCGTTCACGGCGTCGAGGCCGGAGCTGCCATCGGCGAGCTGGATGTCAGCCAGGATCAGGCCTGGGCGCGTGCCCCCGGAGGCGATCTTGATCGCCTCGGTGCGGGTACGTGCAACGCCGATTACGTTGTGGCCGAGGCCTTCCACGAGCGCCTCGAGATCCATCGCGATCAGAGGCTCGTCCTCGATGATGAGGATCTCGGTGGCCATGTCGGCTGCAAGCTCGCGTCCGGCTTCATCGACGAGGTCGCGGACCTGGCTGACGTCGACGTCGAGGATGATCGCGGCATCCTCCTCCGAGAAGCCCTCGAGGCAGGAGAGCAGGAAGGCCTGGCGCGGCAGCGGCGTGATCTGGCCGAGGCGGACTTCCGCCGGCAGATCGTGCTGAACCTGCTCGCTCTGGCCATTCACCGACAGCGAATTCCAGATGCGGGTGAAGACGCGGAACAGATCGGCCTTCACGTTGGAGCTGCGACCGAGCGTCTCCGGCTCGTTCACGAGAGTTTCCAGGGTGGCGGCCACGTAGGCGTCGCCAGCAACCTGGCTGCCGGTCAGCGCCCGCGCGTAACGGCGCAGGTACGGCAGATGCTGAACGACGAGTTGAGCTGTCGACATTATATCCCCTTGGCTTTGCCGTTCTATCGGGCGCCTCCGCCACAACGCGGAATGCAGGGCTCCGTTCCGCCGGGCGGGAACCGATTGTTCACACCAGCGTTGCAGGTGCAGCCATGGCCTATGTGAAGCCGCAAAACAATCGCGGCGATGTCGCTTGTCGACATCCAAGGGGACCGACGTATGGACGATAACGGACCGGGTGCCGGCCCCTCACCCGAGGGAGTCGACCCGAAGACAGGCGACGCTGTGCCCGGGCAGGGCCTGAGTGATCATACCCAGAAGCGGATCGGGCACCACCTCCGGGCCATGTACGACACCATCGTGCAGCAACCGGTCCCCGATCGATTCCGCGACCTCATCGCCAAGCTCGACGCGTCGACCCCCAATTCGGACACTCAGGGCTGAAGCCACCCGCGTCGCAGTTGCGAGAGATCGTCGGAAACGAAGGCCCGGGTCTTGAACTCTCACCCGTCGCGAAAAAGGGCCGCTCGTTGCGAGCGGCCCTTTTCACGTCTTTCAGTGCTCCGGCGCCACCGCGCCGAGAGGCATCAGAGCGTCGGCGAACGACCGCGCATCAGGCCGATCACGGCCGAGATGGCGAACAGCACGATGGCGACGAAGAACACGAGTTTCGCGGCTTCCATCGCCGTGCCGGCGATTCCACCGAAGCCGAGCAGCGCCGCGACGAGGGCGACGACCAAGAACGTAACGGCCCATCCGAGCATGTGACTCTACCCTTCATCAAGTACGGTGCAGCATCGGCTGCGACCTCATGACAGCATAACGCCAAGTTAGCGGGACGGTTCCTGGGTTCGCCACAGGTTCGCCACGTTTTCCACCGGTGGCGCGCAAAGCCTTTCACGCGGTTCTTCGCTGCTGCCGATGCACGGACACACCGAACGCCGTCACAGAGCGTTGCGGCGAACCGCACGGCGCCAAACGATGCCGGACACAACGAGCGCGAGGCCGTATTGGCCGAAGCCGTTCTCCGCGAGATCGCCGACGGAGCCATGGATCTGAAGCAGAAGGTGCGTCAGACCGTTCAGCACGATGACGGTGGCACAAAACAACGCGGACGCGGCAAGGACAGCGATGAAGTCGGGCATGGCGGTGCATCCGGTTGACCCGGATGTCCTCACGCAAAGCTTGCGCCAGCCCGTCGCGATCGCACGACGGAGGGGGTGCGCGTTTCGCTCGACCAGCGGGACTGTCAGCGCGCGTCAGGGACGCCGCGATGCGGCCGGCTTGGGACGGGCGCCCGTCGACGCCGGGGTCGGCGTGGCGACGGCCGGCTGGACCGCCGGCGGACGGGGTGTTTCCACCACGAGGCGCTTGACCGGCCAGCCGTCGGCCCACCGCTCCATGTCGCTGAAGCGCGGATTGGCCTTGAGGCCCGCGGCGTCCGTTCCGCCGAACGCCGCAGCGGCAGCGAGGTCGAAGGTCTTCCAGTAGGCCAGGTAGTCGAGGCTGTCGGCGCGAGAATTGTTGATCTGAGAAACCAGCGTCGTCTGCTCGCCCGTGAGGGCCATATCGGGCGACCATTTGAAGGGCGGAGCCGGCTGCTTCGGGTCGCGGGGCGGCTCCGGCGGCAGCTTGATGGCCGATCCGTCATAGGCGGCATCCACGCCGGCCGGCGACGTGAGCGTGGCGGCCAGAGCGGGAAACCCGTGGTCGTCCGAGAGCGCGCGCACGAACAGCTTGCGCTCGCTCGGCACGGCGCTGGCCTCCCGCAGGAGGCGTCGTCCGGCCAAATCGGCGGCCCGCGCGTCGCGGTCGCCGATCACCGTGATGACCAGGGTCTCAGGGGCGATCCGGGCGAGATCGTGCAGGACGATCCCTCGAGCGCGCGCGTCGCTGGCGATACCGCCCGGCATGATCGCGAACACGAGGCGCGGAATGGGCAGTCCCTGCTCGGCCGCGTCGGCGGCGATGTTGGCGGCGATTGGTGCGCCGGCGAGGTGCCCGATCACCGCGACCCGCTTCACGTCGGGTTTTGCGTCGGCATCACTGGCGAGGTCGGACAGCGTCGACTTCAGGATGCGCTCGGCGATCGCGCTCGCCTCCGATGGACGCGTTCGATTGAGGTCCTGGAAGCGTGGAAAGACGACGAGGGAGCCGCTCCGGGCGAGGTGATCGATCCAACTGCCGTAGGCCTGCGGATTGGGGGCGCCCCAGGCATGCAGGAAGACGACGACGGGGCGACCCTCGGTGGGTGCGGCGCCTGCCTTGTAGAAGACGAAGCTGCCGGAGCCGGCCTTGCCGAGACCGCGCTTCACGATGGCCCCGGCGCGATCGCCGATCCCGCCGGGGCCCTCTGCGGGCTGGTTCGGCGGGGCGGCGGCGATGGCCGGAGCAGCCGCCGCCAGCAACGCGGCGAGGCCCAGAGCGGCGACGCCGAGGCTCAGTGTGGAACGCATGGACAGTCCGATGACGCAGCCCGTGAGCCTCGAAGGCCAGTCCTCGCGAAGCACGGATCAAATGTGGGCCGAACCATACGGCAATCCGCACCGCGTGAGTGCGGTATTCCCGCCGCACTTGCCCAGCGGAATTTGGGGCTCAGCGCTTGGTCTGACCGCGTCGGTCGTCGATCATTGCGGCGAGCCGCATCAGATCGCTGGGCTGAACTGCGTCGGTGACGGCTTGATAGACATCGCGAAGATTGCTTCCGAGTGTCGCCATCAGGCGATCTTCGGGCAAGCCGGTCAGGGACGACCACGCTTCATCCGGACGCTGGGCGTTGACCGATTGGGCAAAGTTCATCGTCGGCTTCCGGGCCATCGCGCGGCCTCTCGATTGCGGGAACCCGTTCAACGGCTCCGCGACCCGATGTTTCCGTTGATCTATGATAAATTTAATTGCCGCGCAGGGGAGAGCCGATGACGTCCGGCCCGGAAGCGGAGCCGTCGGTGCGTCCGGCCGCCTCCTCGACCCAGGCCAGGATGTCGGCGGCGCGCCAAGGCTTCGGGATGAAGGTCGCCGAGACACGCAGGTCGCTGGGCTGGTCACCTGCATCGCCGGAGGTCAACAGCACCCGAACGCGCGGCCAGGTGACGCCGATAATGCGGGCCAGTTCGAAACCACCGATCGGCCCCGGGGTCCGAACGTCCGAGAAGACGACGCTGACTTCGTCGCCCCGATCGTTGAGAATCGCCAGGGCGCGTTCGGCCGTCTCGGCTTCGATGACCCGGAAGCCCGTCTCTTCGAGAAGCTCGGCCGCAAGGAACCGCTCATCTGGCTCGTCCTCGACGACGAGGATCACGGGACGTGCGTCAGATGGGGTCACAGCACTCATGGGTCCGGTACGCTCTTCGGGCCAGAACGGCGGGCCAAGTGCAATCTTGCGCCACGGAGGCGCGAAGCTGTCAATGTGGCGGAACCGACCAATAACCCTGAATGAGCGCCACGTGGGACCGTTGTGCTTTCAATGCCACGCTTTCGCGAGGTTTTTAGCCAACACCGTGAGATTTGAGAAAGGCTAGAGCGCGCGCCCAACCATCTTTCGCATCCGCTTCATGATAGCTCGGCCGGTAATCCGCGTGGAATCCGTGCGGGGCATCCGGATACACGACGAGTTCTACCGACTTTCCGGCCGCTTTGGCCTTGTCCCGCGCCGCCTCCACGGCCGCGACGGGAATGCCGGTATCCGCACCGCCGTAGAGGCACAGGAGCGGTGCATTGAGCTCAGCCGCCAGGTCGGTGGCCGTGCGTGGCTGGATCTCCGTACGCTCGCCGCCGACGGGACCGTACCACGCGACACCCGCCTTCAGATCCTTCCGGTGAGCGGCATAGAGCCAGACGCCGCGCCCACCGCGGCACCAGCCCATCGTTCCGATCCGTGACGGATCCCCATGCGAGGCCGAGACCGCCCAGCTTGCGGCGGCATCCAGATCGGCGATCCATTGGGCGTCCGGGGTCTTCGAGATGATGTCGCGGATGATCACCTTCGCATCCGTCATCGTCGAGAGATCGCCCTGGCGGGCATAGAGCTCGGGTGCCACCGCGCAGTATCCAACCTTGGCGAGCCGGCGGCAGATATCCTTGATGTAGTCGTGCACGCCGAAGATTTCTTCGATGACGAGGATGATGGGAAACGGCCCCTCCCCCTTCGGCATGGCCCGATATCCGGGCATCGGACCATCGGCGGCGGGGATCTTGACCTCACTGGCTTCGATGCCCTCGGCATCGGTCCTGATCACCTGGGCCTCGACGGAACTCGTCGCCAGGGTCAGTCCCGTCATCAGGCTCGTCATGACGAAGCCGCGTCGGGAAAAGGGCGGCGTCAGGAGGCCGTCGAGACCCTCGAGCGGCGTGGCGTCTGCGCGGTGATCCGACGTGTTCGACATGATGATCCCGGGGCGATCTGGGAGAAGCGATCTCGTCGGACGAAGACATCCTGGATCGCAGCCAGGAAATTAGGGCTCGACGCCGGGCCGAACAGTCTCAGAGAGCGACGCGCTGGCGTGCCGCCTCGCCCGTCCGCGAATCCACCGGCGCGCCAACGCGCCGCGTCGCCAGCCGAGCCTCGCTGGTCGGGTTGCGCTTCCGGGCCGCCCCGGAACCCGCGGGCTTCGGACGAACGAGATCGCCCAGCGCCACGAAGCCCGCCTCGCCCCGTCGCGTTCCGGTGCCGGCGACCAGCCCGAAGGCCATGGCGAAGGATTGCGAGAGGCCCAAGTCCGTCTCGAACCCGAACGCCGTTACGGCGGCAAGGAACGCCTCACGGAAGCTGCGCGGCGTGCACCAGCTCTTCTCGGCGAGATGCATCGGCCATTCCCAGAGATCGCCCCGCCGTTGGGCGATGGTTTCCCGCGCGATGAAGTAGCCGCTCCCGCGATGCTCCAGGCCGTCGGCGGCGACACGCCAGTCGGCGTTCTCGAACAGGACCGCGACCGGCTCGCACCCAGCGCTGGGCAACAGGTCGTCCTGGGTGAAGTCGTCTAGAGGCAAGTCGTCCAAAGGCAGGTCGAACATGATGTCCCCTCGTCGCCAAGTTCGGAGCCGCCGCGTGGCCGTCCCGAAATGGATCAGAACATTGAGAGAACAGTGGGGATAAATCGCCCGGGCGTCAAGCCTTTGTTCTTGGTGTGTTCGGGTGGGCGACGATAACCCTAGCGTGGCTTCCGCGCGAACAGCGCATGCTCCACGCGATCGCCGGCATGGATCCTGAGGCGCGCGGCGGTACCGGCATTCAGCTCCAGCACGGAGAGGACAGCCTCGTTCGAGGGGATCACCTTGGTGGAAAGCGGCTCTGTATCGGCCGCAATCTTCGCGATGGTGCCGTCGGCACGAATGAACAGCATGTCGAGCGGCAGGTAGGTATTCTTCATCCACATCGCCACGGGCGCAGAGGCTTCGAAATCGAACAGCATGCCGTGATCGGGCGCCATCGTGCGCCGGTACATCAATCCTCGCGAGCGCTCCGCGTCCGTTCGCATCACCTCGACCGTGAAGACGTGCCGTCCCTCGCGACCGACGATGCTGAGCGGTTCTGTCGGCCCGGAGGCCGCATCCTGCGCGACTGCGTGACCGAGGATCAGCCCGAACAGGGCGAGGGCGAGGAGCGCGCGAAACCCATCGCGCCAATCGATCAAACGTCGCGTGACCACCGGACCATCCGTCAGTGTGAGGCGGGCAGCGCACCGTCGAGCAGCCGGACTTCGGCGGCCATCTTGCCCTTGGAACCATCGCCGTAGCGGACGAGAACGGTCTCGCCCGGCTTGAGTTCGGCGATTCCGTAACGGCGGAGCGTCTCCATGTGAACGAAGATGTCCGGCGTCCCGTCGCCGCGGCTGAGGAATCCGAAGCCGCGCAGGCGGTTGAACCACTTCACCACGGCGGTTTCGAGGCCGCTGGTCGGCGTGACCGTAACGTGGGTGCGCGGCAGAGGCAGTTCGGAGGGGTGAAGCGCGGTCGACTGATCGAGGGAGATGACCCGAAAGGCCTGCCAGCCGCGAGGCCGCTCCGTAGCCTCCACCACCACGCGAGCGCCCTCGCTGGCACTCTGATGCCCGTCCCGGCGCAGACAGGTGATGTGGACGAGCACGTCGGCCGAGCCGTCGTCCGGCACGATGAAGCCGAAACCCTTTGCCACGTCGAACCACTTGATCCGGCCCGAGACCTCCGTGAGGTCGAGCGGTCGCTGCGCCTCAGCGCCCTGACCCTCGAGGGCGCGGGTGTCGTCCTGCTCGCCCGACGAACGCTGCCCGAAGGGGCCTGAACCGAAATCGTCAGACATGTAAGCAACCCACACCGAATCACGTCTCGCGACCCGCACCAGAGATTAACAAAGTCATGACTCGGCGGAAGCCCGTTTGGCGATCCGCGCTGGACTTCAATGCCGCATTGTTCGGCAGGGCGGTGCGAAGGCAACAGCCCGCCCCCACCGACTGAACCCTAAGCCCTGGCCAAGCTTTAGTATTTTTAGGCTTTGCGTGTGGGTGATCAAAATTTGTTAAGCACCGGAGCGGAAGAGCATAGAGTCTGTGATCCAGGCCCGGCCGTCGCGACCGTGCGGGATCGATGCTAGGGCCTGCGCGATGATGCGCCCGCTCCTCTCTTCCGCTTCACCCCGGTTCCGGTACGCGGCCCTCGACGTCGCGCGTGGCATCGCCCTCGTGGCGATGGCGCTCTATCACGCCACCTGGGATCTCGGGGCTCTGCGGCTCACGCCCGAAAACTACGCGTTGACACCGTCGGGCAGGCTCGCCGCGCACGGGATCGCCGGAAGCTTCCTGATCCTGGTCGGGATCGGTCTCGTGCTGATGAACGGCGAGCGCTTCGCGGCGCGGCCGTTCGTCCTGCGGCTGGCTCGGATCGCCGGTGCGGCGCTGCTCGTGACCGTCGCGACCCTCATCACCGATCCGTCGAGCTACATCTTCTTCGGCATCCTGCACTGCATCGCCGTCTCGAGCGTGCTGGCGCTCCCCTTCGTCAGGAGACTGCCACGCTGGGCTTCGGTACTTGCCGCGGCGCTCGTCCTCGCGGGACCGCACCTGATCGCGGGGGAGATCCTCGACACGCCGTTGCTGTCCTTCCTCGGCCTCGGTCGCACCATGCCGCAGACCAACGATTACGTGCCGCTGTTTCCCTGGTTCGGGATGGTTCTCGCCGGTGTCGCGATGGCCCTGTACGGGCTGGCCACCGTCCGCCGCTCGCGGCTCGCGACCTGGAAGGCCTCCGGCCGCCTCGCGCGAGGGCTGGCCTGGGCCGGGCGTCACAGCCTGGCGATCTACCTGATCCACCAGCCGATCCTGATGGGACTCTTCACGGGCATCGTCAGCGTGACGGGCCCGCACCCGCAGGCGGGGGTGGCGGAGTTCCGGGCGCTCTACGTGCGCAACTGCCTCGCGACGGGGGGCCAGACCCAAGCCTGTACCCGGGCGGCGGCCTGCGTCTCGGACGCGTTTCGCCGGGAAAACCTCTGGGCGGACCGGCCGCGCAGCTTCACCGCCGAGGAGCGCCTGCGGGCCCAGGGGCTGTCGCAGGGCTGCTACGAGGCGGCGGAGGGATCGGCGCCGGCTCCGTGAGGCCGGCGCGCGATCCCGGGGGCGCTCAGTCCTTGGCACGCTCCACGTAGGAGCCGTCCTCGGTCATGATCACCACGCGGGTGCCGACGGCGATGTGCGGCGGCACGGCGGTGCGGACGCCGTTGGAGAGGATCGCGGGCTTGTAGGACGAGGAGGCTGTCTGACCCTTCATCGCCGGCTCGGTCTCGGTGACTTCGAGGACGACGCGCTGCGGCAGGTCGAGGGTCAGCGCCACACCGTTATGGGTGGAGACCATGACGGCCATGCCTTCCTGCAGGTACGGCGCGGCGCTGCCGACGACGTCCTTGGGGATCGCGACCTGGTCGTAATTCTCGGGGTTCATGAAGTGGAAGCCCTCGCCGTCCTCGTAGAGGAAGGTGTGCTCCCGGTCCTCGACGAAGGCGCGCTCGACCGATTCCGTGGTGCGGTAGCGCTCGGACACCTTCACGCCGTCGGTGATACGGCGCATGTCGAGCTGGGTCACCGGGGTCCCCTTGCCGGGGTGGATGTTCTCGACCGTCAGGATGACGTAGAGCTTGCCATCCTTGTCGACGACGTTGCCCTTGCGGAGCGTAGAGGCGATCACCTTCACGGGGTCTGGTCCTGCTGTGTTCGTTGAGAGAAACGACTCGGCGCCCCGACGCGGATCTCTCCGCGGGAGCGACATCTTGGCTCCGCCACTAACCTATCCGCGCCACCGTTGCCAGTCGCTCCGCGAGACGCCACTCCCGGGATGTCGATTTCAGATCTGAAGCAGGTCGCAAAGCTCGCCGCATGAACACCCCCTCCCCCTGGTGGGCGCCCCATCGCCACGCCGACCGCCGGCCGGCCCTGATGGTGCGCAACCGTATCGTCGCGGCGTTCCGGGCGCATTTCGCGGCGGCCGACTTCGTCGAGGTCGAGGCCGCCGCGCTGCAGGTGTCGCCCGGCAACGAGGCCCACCTCTCGGCCTTCGCCACCGAGTCCCTGGGGCCGGACGGCGCGCGGCGGGCGCTCTACCTGCACACCTCGCCGGAATTCGCCTGCAAGAAGCTCCTGGCCGCCGGCGAGCCGCGCCTCGTCAGCTTCGCCCGCGTCTATCGCAACCGCGAGCGCGGGCCCTTGCACCACCCGGAATTCACGATGCTCGAATGGTACCGGGTCGGGGCGGACTATACCGCGCTGATGCACGACGGGGCCGAGCTCCTGGCGCTCGCCGCCGAGACGGCGGGGGTCCCGACGCTGCGCCATCGCGGCCGCGCGGCCGATCCCTTCGCGGAGCCCGATCGCGTCACCCTGGCGGAGGCCTTCGCCGCGCGTGCCGGCATCGACCTCCTCGCCACCATCGATACCGACGGGACCACCGACCGGGCGGCGCTCGCGGCGGCCGTGGCCGGGGCGGGGCTCCGGGTCGCCGAGGACGACACCTGGGCCGACCTGTTCAGCCGGGTCCTGGTGGCGCGGATCGAACCGCATCTCGGGCTCGGGCGCCCGACGATCCTGTGCGAGTACCCCGTGAGCGAGGCCGCCCTGGCCCGGCCGAGCCCGCGCGACCCGCGCGTGGCCGAGCGGTTCGAGCTCTATGCCTGCGGCGTCGAACTCGCCAACGCCTTCGGCGAACTCACCGATGCCGACGAGCAGCGCCGGCGTTTCACCCTGGAAATGGCCGAGAAGGCGCGCGTCTACGGCGAGACCTACCCGATCGACGAGGACTTCCTCGACGCCCTGGCGATCATGCCGGAGGCGAGCGGAATCGCCCTCGGCCTCGACCGCCTCGTCATGCTGGCGACCGATGCCCGCCACATCGAGGACGTGCTCTGGACGCCGGTGGCGGGGCCGGCGCGATGAGGGCGTCCCTGCGCCGGCCGGCCGACCTCGCCCGTGCGGGGCTCGTGGCCCCCACCGACCTTCCGGCCCTGGAGGCCGTGGCGGCCCGCTATGCCGTTTCCGTTACGGCCGACATGGCCGACTTGATCGACCCGCACGATCCGGCGGATCCGATCGCCCGCCAGTTCCTGCCCCGGGCCGAGGAGTTGGACACGCAGGCCGAGGAGCAGGCCGATCCCATCGGCGACGGGGCCCACAGCCCCTTGCCCGGCCTGGTCCATCGCTACCCGGACCGGGTGCTCCTGAAGCCGCTGCACGTGTGCCCGGTCTATTGCCGCTTCTGTTTTCGGCGCGAGATGGTCGGGCCGGAAGGGCTCGGCACCTTGAGCGAGGCCGATCTCGCCCGGGCCTTCGCCTATATCGCGGAACGGCCCGAGATCTGGGAGGTGGTGGTCACCGGCGGCGACCCCTTCGCCCTGGCGCCGCGCCGGCTCGCCCAGATCGCCGCGTCGCTCGCGGCAATCCCGCACGTGCGGGTGCTGCGCTTCCACACCCGGGTCCCGGTCGTGGAGCCGGGCACCGTCGGGCCCGACCTCATCGCGGCCCTGAAGCGCTTCGACGGCGCGGTCTTCGTCGCCCTGCACGCCAACCACCCCCGCGAGTTCACCCCGGCGGCCTGCGCGGCGGTGGCGCGCCTCGTCGATGCCGGCATCCCGATGGTGAGCCAGACCGTGCTGCTTGCCGGGATCAACGACGATCCGGAGACGCTCGCCCTCTTGATGCGCCGTTTCGTCGAAAATCGGATCAAGCCGTACTACCTGCATCACGGCGACCTCGCGCCCGGGACCGGGCACCTCCGGACCGACCTCGCCGCGGGCCGCGACCTCGTCCGGTCCTTGCGGGGACGCCTCTCGGGCCTCGCTCAGCCCCTCTACGTCCTCGATATCCCGGGCGGGCACGGCAAGGTCCCGGCCGGGCCGGATTATCTCGCCGCAAGCGGCACCGGCTGGCGGGTGACCGATCCGCAGGGGGACGTCCACGATTATCCGCCCAAGGCGCCCGAGCCGTGAGGCAGGGACTGCGTTGACACGCCTCCGGCGCCAAGCTCTTGATGCAAAAATCTTGTCATGGGACGGCCCGGCCGGATCCGGGTACCGCCCAGTGTGAACGTCTTCGGGGAAGCGGATGGGTGTGTTTCAGGACTTCGTCGGACGCTTCTCCCAGACCATGGGCGCCTATCTCGGCGACCGTGCGCTGATGGAGGCCGCGGTCTCGGCCTCGGCCAACGTCATCCTGGCGGATTACGAGATCGACGAGGAGGAGATCGAGGTCGCACTCGCCGGTATGCGGGCCAACCCGATCCTCGAGCGGGGCTACGACACCTTGAAGCTGGAGGCCGAGCTGTTCGAGGGGATCGCCCGCGCCCGCACTCGCGCCGGACGCGCCGAGAACCTGCACTTCGTCGCTGCCATCGCGGAGCGCGAGATTGCGCAGCGCACCAGCGTATTTCTAATTGCTGCAGACGTCGCCGATCAGGCGGGGATCAGCGAGCCTGAGCACGCTGCCCTGGCCGAGATCGCGGCGGCGCTCGGCGTCGACAAGGAAGCGTTGCTCGGCACCATCCAGAAGGCCTGAGGCTCAGTCGGCGACGCGGCCGGTCACCAGGGCGGCGTCCTTCTCGACCTGGCGCTCGAAGCGGCGCGGCAGCAGGTTGGAACGGTCCATCCGTCGCAGGCCGAGCATCATCAGGACGAGGGCGATCCCGGCGAAGGGCGCCCCGACGATCAGCGCCGCCAGGATTTCGGATCCGATCAGGGCGGCGATCCCTTTCACCAGCGCGACGAACAGCATCACCAGGGCGGCGACCACGAGGGTGAGCGCGGTGCCGAACCGGGCGACGAGGCCGAGGATCGCGCGGATGTTCCCATCCGTCTCGCGCCGCATCAGCTCGAGTTCCTGGCCGACGAGATCGCCGCCATGGCGCAGGCCCTCGCTGATGAGGCGGGCAAGGCTCGGCGTCGGTGGTGCCATCGGGGCGGTCCTCGTTTCGTCGCGTGCGGGTCGTCTGCGGAGACGGGGCCCTGATGGCCACAACCGTGGCGGTTCGATCCCGTTCCAGCGAAAGGCGGTCCCGCTCAGGCGGCCGTGCCGCTCTGCACCTCGGCGATGGCCTGGGCGATCGCGTCGATGAGCGCGGTGTCCTCGCCGGCCATGGCGTCCATCGAGGCCATGCGCCCGACGACGGTCGCGGCGATGCTCTCCTCCACCGTGCCCTCGGCCAGGGCGTAGTAGATCGTCGCCTGCTGTCCGTCCCGATGGCAGCGGCCCTCGATCTGCGTCAGCTGGATCGCGCTGTGACGCAGGTCGTGAACGATGAGTGCGCGGGGCTTCTCGCCCCCCGGCATCTCGTGGGCGTGCAGCGAGATCGATTCCGTCACCGTGAAGACGACGGCGTCGAGCGCGCCGGTCTGGAAGGCGAGCCGCACCGCCTCGTTCGCCTCGCCCGACTGCGTGCCGGTGATCGCGTCGGCTCGCCAGCCCGCCGCCCGGAGGGCCTCCACCAGCGCGGCGGCCGTCTCCAGGAAAGCCACCGAGATCGCAACCGCGTGGCCGTCCTCCATCAGGAGATCGGCGAAGGCGGTGGTACCCGAGACCCGGAGCAGGCTCGCCTTCTGGCGGAAGCGCAGGTCCGCCGCCCATCCGGCCGGCTTGCGGGTGCTGCCGCCGAGAAGGCCCCACTCCCGGCGGAACTCGCGCCAGGTGGCGTCGTAGAGGCGGCGTTCGGACGGTGTGAGAGCGACCGCACTGAGGGCGCGTTGCACCTCAGGCCAGCCGGCGATGTCGCCGGGGCGCCGACGCAGGCCGATCGCCCGATCCCCCTTGAACAGCAGATCGGCCATCACCGTACAATCGCGCGGGTTCGCGTCCCAGGACCAGTTGGTCCAGCGGCCCTTGGCCCGGCCGATTCCGAGACGCTGCATGAGCCCCCGGAATTCTGCCAGGGTCGTGGTGGGCTGGCCCGCGGCCTCCCCCAGCAGGCGCCCGAGATAGGAGAGCTCGTGCGGGGCCTGGCCGGCCGTGGCGCTGAGATAAATCGTGAAGGCGGCCGTCTCCGCGATCTGCCGACAGACGAGGCTCTGCTGGGCGTACGGGTTTCGGATGCGGTGGCTTTCGTCGAAGATCACGAGGGGCCAGGTCCGCTTCGGTGTGCCGTGCCGGGCGAGCGCATTGTTCTTCGCGCGGGTCGAGCGTCGGTTGCTGGGGGGTGGCGGTGCCATCAGCGTCTTGGTGCGCTCGTAGTTGGTCAGCGTCACCGCCTTCTCGCCCAGACCTGACAAAGCGATCGTGCGCCGCCACTGGGGCATGGCGCCCTTGGGGCAGACGATGAGCACCTCGCGCTCGGGCATGGCCGCGACCGCACTCCAGACCGACAGGGTCTTGCCGAGGCCGGTCGTGTCGCCGAGCAGAAATCCCGTCCGGCCTGCCGCGCGGGCAGCCAGCATCGCATCGCGTGCCGATCGCTGATGCGGCCGTGGAATCAGATGTTCGCTGGCGACCATCAGGCGGTCGGTCCAAGGACGCGGTCCGCAGCGGATTTTATTCTCTTCGCGGCTCTGAAAGCATGCTCGCGAAGTCTTGGCGCAGCCCTCACCATCTTTTGAAAACCTTGGAACTGTTCAGGTTGTGCTTTTGTTAAGGGGTCATCTCGACGCGCAGTCGGGCGCCCCACTCGGAGACATCGATGCCGACGATTCCGCTCTCCGCAGCCTCGCGCGCTGTGGCCGCCCCCGTTTTCGGACTGATGATGCTCACGGTGCCGGCGAGCGCCCAGAGCGCCGATGGGAACCTGTTCGACCTGCTCTTTGCGCCCGCACGGCCGGCGCAGCAAGTGGCACCCACGCCGACGGCCGATCCCGGCTTCGACTACCAGCAGGCCCGGCGCTCGATCCGGAAGGCCACGCGTCAGCGTCCGAAGATCCGCTACGCTGCGCTTCCGAAGTCCGAGCCCCTGCAGATCAAGGTTACGGATCGCCAGACGCCCCTCGATATGAAGGCCGGCCCCGCGGCCGCCTTCATGAAGGACGAGACCCTGCGTCCGGGCGACATCGTGGTGATGAAGGACGGTCCGAAGGTCTTCACCGGGCGGCGTGACGACCAGCACACCGCCCGCGATTTCGAGAGCATCGGCCGCTCCGACTTCGTCGATCGGCGAACCCGCAACCAGCTTACCGCGATGATGCTCCCCATCGGCGCCCTCCCCGCCGATCAGGCCCGCAAGATGATGGTACAGGCGCGTAAGGTGATGCCCGCCAGCGTCGACTCGTCCGTGAAACCGGAGCAGACGGCGATGCGCATCATCAATCCTTGGAAAACCACTCCGTAGGGCAGATCAGGCGGCCCGGACCGTCACCAGGAAGCCGTCGACTTCCCGGCGCAGGGCCGTCGCCTGACGGGCGAGATCGCTCGCGGCATTGAGCACCTGGGCCGATCCGCTCCGGGCGGATTCCGCCGCGTTACGGACACCGACGATGTGGCCGGATACCGCCCGGGTGCCCTCGGACGTCAGCACGGTATTCCGAGCGATCTCCTGCGTCGCGGCTTCCTGTTGGTCCACGGCCGCCGAGATGTCCCCCGAGATCCGGCTCAGGCGCTGGATGACATCGGTGATGCCGCCGATGGCCGTCACGGACGCGTCGGTCGATTGGGCGATCTCGCCGACCTTCGCGGCGATTTCCTCTGTTGCCCGCGCCGTCTGGGTCGCCAGGCTCTTCACCTCCGCGGCGACGACCGCGAAGCCGCGCCCCGCCTCGCCGGCCCGGGCCGCCTCGATGGTGGCGTTCAGGGCCAGGAGGTTGGTCTGTGCCGCGATGCTGGTGATCAGGCCGACGATCTCGCCGATGCTGTTCGCCGCCTGGGCGAGACGATGGACATCCCCCGCCATCCGCGCCGCATCGCGCTCCGCTTCGCTGGCGACCGCGGTCGAGGCTTCGACGCGGTTGCCGATCTCCCGCACCGAGGCGCTCAGCTCCTCCGTCGCTGCCGCGACGGTGTCGGCCGTGGCCGCGGTTTCTGCCGAGGCGGCGGCGACGGACCCGCTCAGGGATGAGGTGTCGCTCGCGGCCTGGGTCAGGGCATAGGCCGCCGTCTCGAGCTGGCTCGCGGCAGCCGAGACCGCCTCGACGATCCCGCTGGCTTGCGCCTCGAAGCGATCGGCCAACGCCACCATCTCGGCACGGCGGGCAGCCGCGGCATTGGCGGTGAGATGGTCGGCCTCCGCGGCGATACGCCGGCGCTCGGCGACGCTGGCCTGGAAGTCGACAGCCGCCGCCGCGATGGCGCGGACCTCGCGGGCGCCGTGCTGCGGAATCGGCCCAGACTCCTCGCCCCGGCCGATGGCCGTGAGGGAGGCGGCGATGCGGGTGAGCGGACGGGCGATGGCGGTGCCGAAGGCGAAGGCCAGGCCGCAGGAGAGGACCAAGGTCGCGAGGCCGACGGCCATCCAGACCATGACGCTCTGTTCGGCGTCGGCCCGGGCGGCACCGGCCGCGGCGCCGAGATCCGCGGTGAGCCGGTCCTCGATCGTCTTCAGGGTATCGATGCGTTGGGTGGCGAGGCCGAACCAGGCGGGCGCATCGGTGAAGGCGAGCGGAGTGCCCGGGGGCGTGTCGAGGACGAGGCGGCGCAGACGATCGACCTCCCGGGCCGCGGGCGCCGCCTTGCCGGCATCGAGAAGGGCGGCTTGCTCCGGTACGGCCCCGAGCCGGAACAGAGATTCGTAGGTGCTCTGGCCCGCGCTGAGACCGGCCAGACGCTCGTGGCCAGCGAGATCGATCTGACCGGCACCGAAGATCGCCGAGGCCGCCGCTCGCTCCTGGCCCGCCAACTCCTTGAGCGCGAGGAACGACGAGTAGGAATTGATGCGGGCGGCGAGATCCGCGCTGGCCGCGACTTGGGAGACCTCGCGCACGAGGTCGAGCGCGTTGGCGATCAAGCCCGAATACAGCGCCATGTTCTGGGCCGGCGTACGACCGAGCCCGTCGACGGCCGTGCGGTGGGGGTCGATCGACGCCAATTGCTCGGTCAGGGTCGCATTCCGCCGGGCGACGCCGGCCCCGAAGGCGGCGAGGTCGAGGCCGGTCCGGCCCGCGTCCAGGGCCGCCCGGGCCACATCGGTCCGCGCACGCTGCGCATCGAGCTCGGACCGGAACTTGTTCCCCTTGGCGGCCAGATACAGGCTCGATGCCCCGCGCTCGCGCTGGGCTTCGTGCACCAGGGCACTGATCTGGCCCGCCATGCCGACGAGCTCCTGCACATGGACCATCCGGGTCCGAGCGCTCATCCGCTCAGTAATGGCAAGTCCAACGACCATCGTAAACGCAAGGCACGGAGCGAGCGCAACTAAGAGAATCCGAAAGCGCAGCGATGAGAAGAGACCGGCGGACATCACATGAAACCTGCTTGGAAACGTTGCAGCACTGTGAGAGCAGCCGGTAAAGGTTGTGTTTCAAAATTAGCCTATGATCAATTTTTAATCATTGTCTGCCATTTCTAAGCTGGATAGGCGGGGAGTTTTCCCGGAACGTCCAGTTGTTCCGCGATCCTGCTTCCGTCGCGGCTCCCCGTGCCTGGACGCATGATTGGTGCACGACAAAGCTGTGCTCCGCATCGGAGGGAGCGGCAGGCACATGCCCAATCGCGAGGCAGGATCCGCGTAGCGCCATGGCTTCCACCCATCAGCGTCAGTTCCCGCCAGATCAATCGGCGAGGCCCCAGGTTCTGAAACCTCGGCCAAGCGCCCACGATATTGTCCGCGTACGCTTTTTGTTCTAGCTGAGGAGCGGATATGCGTGGCGCGTGCCTTGCCCGATGCGGTGGCGCGCCCGACATGCCGCGGGGGCTCTGGTCGAGTCCTGCCGCGTTCCGCGCTGAAGACGTTCCGAAGAGACTCCATGGCCAAAGCCAAAGCCGCTGCCAAGAAATCGCAAGCCGAGGCCGAGCGGGTCGAAGCCAAGATCGAGGCGTTGTTCGACGGCGCGCGCGATGCCCGGGTCATCTCGGTGCGCGGCGCGCGCGAGCACAACCTGAAGAACATCGACCTGACGATTCCCCGCGATCGCCTCGTGGTCTTCACGGGTCTGTCCGGCTCCGGCAAGTCGTCGCTCGCCTTCGACACCATCTACGCCGAGGGCCAGCGCCGCTACGTCGAATCCCTTTCGGCCTACGCGCGCCAGTTCCTCGAGATGATGTCGAAGCCCGACGTCGACCAGATCGACGGGCTCTCGCCGGCGATCTCGATCGAGCAGAAGACCACCTCGAAGAACCCGCGCTCGACGGTGGGCACCGTCACCGAGATCTACGACTACATGCGCCTGCTCTGGGCGCGGGTGGGCATACCCTACTCGCCCGCGACCGGACTGCCGATCGAGAGCCAGACGGTCAGCCAGATGGTGGACCGTGTACTCGCCCTGCCGGAGAAGAGCCGGCTCTACCTCCTAGCCCCTGTGATCCGCGGCCGGAAGGGCGAGTACCGCAAGGAGATCGCCGAGTTCCAGAAGAAGGGCTTCCAGCGCCTGCGGATCGACGGCGAGTACTATGCCATCGACGACGTGCCGAAGCTCGACAAGAAGCTGAAGCACGACATCGACGTGGTGGTGGACCGGATCGTAGTGCGGGCGGACATCGCGGCGCGGCTGGCGGATTCCTTCGAGACCGCCCTGGAGCTCGCCGACGGCATCGCCCTGATCGAATTCGCCGATACGCCCGAGGGCGAGGCGCCGCGCGAGGCCATCACCTTCTCGTCGCGCTTCGCCTGCCCCGTCTCCGGTTTCACCATCGCGGAGATCGAGCCGCGGCTCTTCTCGTTCAACAATCCCTTCGGCGCCTGTCCGACCTGCGGTGGTATCGGCCACGAGATGCGGATCGACCCCGAACTCGTGATCTCGGATGCCAAGCTCAGCCTGAAGCGCGGGGCTGTCGGTCCCTGGGCGAAGTCGACCTCTCCGTATTATGGCCAGACCCTCGACGCCCTCGCCCGCCACTACGGCTTCAAGACGACCGTTGCGTGGTCCGACCTGTCCGCGAAGGCCCGGGACGTCGTCCTGTACGGAACCGGCCCGGACGCGGTCCGCTTCGCCTACGACGATGGAATGCGCGCTTACGAGGTGAACAAGCCCTTCGAGGGCGTCATCCCGAACCTGGAGCGGCGCTACAAGGAGACGGAGAGCGACAGCTCCCGCGAGGAGATTGCCCGCTTCATGAGCGAGACGCCCTGCGCCAGCTGTGGCGGCAAGCGCCTGAAGCTCGAAGCGCTCTCGGTCAAGGTCGCGATGGAGGATGTGGGCGAGATCACCGCCCTCTCGGTCCGGGACGCCCATGCGTGGTTCTCGGCGCTTCCGGGCAAGCTCACCGACAAGCAGAACGAGATCGCCTACCGGATCCTCAAGGAGATCCGCGACCGGCTGACCTTCCTGATCGATGTGGGGCTCGAGTACCTGACGCTGGCGCGCGGCTCCGGCTCACTCTCGGGCGGCGAGAGCCAGCGCATCCGCCTCGCCTCGCAGATCGGTTCCGGGCTGACGGGCGTGCTCTACGTCCTCGACGAGCCGTCCATCGGCCTGCACCAGCGCGACAACGAGCGCCTGCTCGGCACGCTGAAGCGCCTGCGCGACCTCGGGAACTCGGTGATCGTGGTCGAGCACGACGAGGACGCGATCCTGCAGGCTGACTATGTCGTCGACGTCGGCCCCGGTGCGGGCATCCATGGCGGGCAGATCATCGCCCAGGGCACCCCGGAAGAGGTGCTGAAGAACCCGGCCTCGCTCACTGCCAAGTACCTCACCGGCGAGATGAGCGTTCGGGTCCCGACCGCCCGCCGCAAGGGCCGCAAGGGCAAGCTCAGCCTCGTCGGTGCCCGAGGCAACAACCTGAAGAACGTGTCGGTGGATATCCCGCTCGGGACTTTCACCTGCATCTCGGGCGTCTCCGGCGGTGGCAAGTCGACCCTGATCATCGACACGCTCTACAAGGCGGTGGCGAAATCCCTGAACGGCGCCCTCGAGCACCCGGCGCCCTTCGAGAGGCTCGACGGGCTGGAGCATCTCGACAAGGTCATCGACATCGACCAGTCGCCGATCGGACGAACCCCGCGCTCCAACCCCGCGACCTATACCGGCGCCTTCACGCCGATCCGCGACTGGTTCGCCGGGCTGCCCGAGGCCAAGGCCCGTGGCTATCAGGCGGGCCGGTTCTCGTTCAACGTGAAGGGCGGTCGCTGCGAGGCCTGCTCGGGCGACGGCGTCATCAAGATCGAGATGCACTTCCTGCCGGACGTCTACGTCACTTGCGACGTTTGCAAGGGGCGTCGCTACGACCGCGAGACCCTGGAGGTGAAGTACCGCGAGCACTCCATCGCCGACGTCCTCGACATGACCGTCGAGGAGGCCGCCGACCTGTTCAAGGCGGTACCCACCATTCGGGAGAAGATGGAGACCCTGGCCCGGGTCGGCCTCGGCTACGTCAAGGTCGGGCAGCAGGCGACCACCCTGTCGGGTGGCGAGGCGCAGCGGGTGAAGCTCTCGAAAGAACTTTCGAAGCGTGCCACCGGTCGCACGCTCTACATTCTCGACGAACCGACCACTGGCCTTCACTTCCACGACGTCGCCAAGCTCATGGAGGTGCTCCACGAGCTCGTCGATCAGGGCAACACCGTGGTGGTGATCGAGCACAACCTCGAAGTCATCAAGACCGCCGACTGGGTGATCGATATGGGTCCCGAAGGCGGCGACGGTGGTGGTGTCGTCGTGGCCGAAGGAACCCCGGAGCAGATCGCCAAGTCACGCGCCAGCCATACCGGCCGATTCCTACGCGACGTCCTCGCGCGACGGCCGGCTTCGGCGCCTGCCAAGGGCCGCGCCGCAGCCGAATAGCGCCTCGCGGCGTTGCGATACCCGGCGATTCGCCGGGTCGAGCGCTCCGAGCATGTGGCGCGGCGCATCAACATGCCGACCGGGAGCCCGATCCGGGCCGGTCGAGAGCGCCGGACTGCGCAATGGTCCGAGGGCGCTTGCCGGATCGTCCCAGAGCGGAACCGTAACCATAACAGCTTGAGTGTTCAGCGGTATTTTGCCGTTCTGCTGCGTGGTTGGGGCACAAGGACGCCCGCCAACCTGCTCAAAAGGTTAACAAATCCTTCCGCTGCACTGCACCGAAAATGCGACTTTTGCGCAACGGTCGGATCCGAACTGCCCCGTTTCCAAGCATTCCGCTGTCCTTCCGCGGCGTCCTGTAGAATAGTTCTCGACGTTGAGACTTGAGAACGGGCCGCAAGGGGGGCCGCCGAACCAACTGCAAACAAGCTGCGAACAAGCGGCGCATCGGCAGAATGGTTCGGACGGCTGCGTGGCGGACGCCTGAAATCCTTGGGAAGGAAGAGTAAAAATGTCGAAGAACTGGCTCGTTGCCGGAGCGCTCGCGCTCACGGTCGGCATGACCGCCACCGCATCCTACGCGCAGACCACGACGGTTCCGGGCGAGCAGGTCGGCCTGGCCACCGGCGCCCCGCTGCCCGAGGGCATCTACGCGCTGAACACGTTCGTCTATCAAAATCGCGACCGGCCGTCGGCTGTCGACGTTGGCATCAACGTTCCGGTGCTGGTCTGGTCGACCCCGTTCGTCCCCTTCGGAGGCCGCGTCGAGCTCCTCGTCGCTCCCCCGACCGTGTTCGTCTTCGGTAAGAGCGGCGGCCCCACCGGCGTGCGTGATCTGTCGATCAACGTCGGTACCTTCGTCGGCGGCATCTGGGCCTTCGATCTGGGCGGCGGCTTCGGCGTCAGCTTGCTCGGCGGTGTCTACCTGAACGAGCTGAACGGCGACCGCGGCGTTCTGGTGCAGAACAACGGTGTCCTCGGCGGCGGCGCCGTGCTGCCCCAGCTCTCGTCGAACACCTACCGCGCCGGCATCGCTGCGAGCTACACGGCCGACGGCTATAACATCACGGCTAATCTGACCGGCAACTTCTACGATTCGCCGTCGTCGTTCGGTGGTGGCCGGAACTTCGGTCAGGTCTACACCCTGTCGGACTCGCTCAACCTCGACCTGACCGCGACCAAGAAGTTCGGCAAGTTCGAGATCGGCGCCATTGCCTACGGCACGGTTAACCTCAACACCGGCCTGGGTCGTGCTGGTACTATCAACGCCGCCTTCAACGATCGTGGCCGGTTCCTGATGGGCGGCCTCGTCGGCTACGACTTCGGGCCCGTCACCGCGCAGGTCTACGTCGCCCGCACCGTCGCGACCACCAGCTTCGACAGCACCGAGATCTCGGGCCGCCTGATCGTGCCGCTGTACTCGCCGACCCCGGTCGCCGCTGCTCCCGCGCCGATCATCCGCAAGTACTGATCTGACATTCGGCGGCGGGGCCTTGTCCCGCCGCAGATGGGATCAAGCAAAGCCCGTCCGACCACGTGTCGGGCGGGCTTTCGCATGTTTGGCCGCCTGCGCGTTCCGGGGGTGAATCCGGTTCGGTGCCTCGCGGGCGAGAGCCGCCGCGTTCGCCCCCCACGCAATCCGCCTGCCGCTGAAACTTTTCCCGAACATCCTCCGTAACGGACGATGACCCCCACGAAGGGGCAATCGTTCCTAAGGATGCGCTCCATGATCACTCGTCACGCCCGTCGCCCGGTGGCTTCCAAGATCGCCGCCGTCGTCCTCGCCTTCTCCGTCGGCGCCGCCTTCCCGGTCGCGGCCTTCGCCAAGAACCCGATGGTCGGCGGTGCGCCGATGTACGCCTCGAAGAACATTGTCGAGAACGCGGTGAACTCGAAGGATCACACCACCCTCGTCGCCGCCGTGAAGGCCGCCGGCCTCGTCGACACCCTCGCCAGCCCCGGCCCGTTCACGGTGTTCGCACCCACCAACGCCGCCTTCGCCAAGCTGCCGGCCGGTACGGTCGAGACCCTGGTGAAGCCCGAGAACAAGGCGACCCTCACCAAGATCCTGACCTACCACGTGGTCCCCGGCACCTACACGGCCAAGGACCTGATGAAGCTCGCCAAGGATGGCGGCGGCGAAGCGCAGCTGAAGACGGTCGAGGGCGAGCCGCTGACCGTTCAGACCAAGGGCAAGAAGGTCTACGTGACCGATGCCAAGGGCAGCACCGCCACGGTCACCACGGCCAACGTGATGCAGTCGAACGGCGTCATCCACGTCATCAACGGCGTGCTCCAGCCCTGATCGTATCGGGCCCTTCGCTCGGCTGACGGAAACGCCCGCGATCCTGCAGGATCGCGGGCGTCACGCGTTTCGGGCTAGGTGATCGTCGCGGTCGTCAGCTCACCCGGTTGAGGCGGCGCGCGCCCTCGAAGCGGTTCAGGAAGCGTGGCTCCTTCTCCGGGGCGATGCGGATGGCGAGGTGCATGGTGCCCCCCTCCTCCTCACGCCTGTCGAGCACCTCGGCGTTTTCATAGAGCCAGTGCAGCGCGGCGCCGTCCTCCGGCGGCAGGATCACCGCGAAGGTCGAGCGCTGGCGCGCGATCCGCGCCTCGATCCGCGCCGTCAGGACTCCGAGTCCCTCACCCGTCACGGCCGAGACCAGCACCGGGGCATCGCTGTCCCGATCGCTGCGCCCCTGTCCGCTGAGGTTGAGGAGGCGCGTGCGCTCATCCGCATCGAGGAGATCGGCCTTGTTCCAGACCTCGATGATGCGCGCGGCCGAGGTCTCGATCCCGAGCTCACGCAGCACCGAACCCACATCCTCGGCCTGGGCGGCACTGTCGACGTGAGACACGTCGCGGACATGGAGCAGGATGTCGGCGTGGATCACGTCCTCCAGGGTCGCCCGGAAGGCGGCGATCAGGGAGGTCGGAAGCTCCGAGATGAAGCCTACCGTGTCGGAGAGGATGACGGTCTCGCCGTGCGGCAGCTTCGTCGCCCGCGCCGTCGGATCCAGGGTGGCGAACAGCATGTCCTGCGCCATCACCTGGGCCTTGGTGAGGGTGTTGAACAGCGTCGACTTGCCGGCATTGGTGTAGCCTACGAGGGCGACGATCGGGTACGGCACCCGCGCCCGGCTCTGTCGGTGCAGGCCGCGGGTGCGGGTGACGCTGTCGAGCTCGCGCTCGATCTTCGTCATCCGCTCCTGGATCATGCGCCGGTCGGCCTCGATCTGCGTCTCGCCGGGACCGCCGAGGAAGCCGAAGCCGCCGCGCTGACGCTCCAGGTGGGTCCAGGACCGGACAAGACGGCTCTTCTGATAGGCGAGATGCGCGTGCTCGACCTGCAGCGTGCCCTCACGGGTCGAGGCGCGGCGTCCGAAGATCTCCAGGATGAGGCCGGTGCGGTCGATGACCTTGCAGCCGAAGGCTTTCTCGAGGTTGCGCTGCTGCACCGGCGACAGGGCACAGTCCATCACCACGAGACCGATCTCGCGGGCGCGAATCACACCGGTCAGCTCCTCGACGCGTCCCTTGCCGAGATAGGTGGACGGGCGGATCCGCTGCACCGGCGCGACGATGGCCTCGACCACGTCGAGCTCGATGGCGGCCGCGAGGCCGGCCGCCTCGTCGAGCCGCGCCTCGGTGGAGCGCAAGGCCTCGGGGCTGCCGTTGGTGTTGCCTCTGGCCGCAGCGGCAGCGCGGCCGAGATAGGGTCCGACGACGAGGGTGTGGGTTGCCGCCGCGATGTCACCCTCGGGGGCGGCCATCGCTTGGAGCCGGGCTTCGCCGGGCGTCATCGGTTCAGTCATGAAGTTCTTTGTTCAACCCTGTCCTGCGTGTCTTCAGGACAATGGGCGCTTGCCGGCCCTAGACAAGGGCGCGGCAAACCTTTCCAGCCGGTCCGACGCAGTTTTCCGGGTGCTCAGGCCTTTTCCGGCGCAGTCTCGTCGGGTTCGAACAGCTGGACCGGGTGCCCTGGCATGATCGTCGAGATCGCATGCTTGTAGACGAGTTGCGAATGGCCATCCCGCCGCAGGAGCACGCAGAAATTGTCGAACCACGTCACGACGCCCTGAAGCTTGACGCCATTGACGAGGAAGATCGTGAGCGGAATCTTGTTCTTGCGAACATGGTTCAGGAACGTGTCCTGGAGGTTCTGAGCGCGCTCGCCCGCCATTTTTTCTTATCCTTGGTTCGCATCGCCGCCCGCCGTAATGACGGGTTCTCGTCCGTTGGTCTCGCATGCCCCGACGCACTGCGCCTCAGCGCTCCGGGACGGGAACATTACACGTGTATCCCGGCCGCGATGCAAGTGCATCGCCGCCGTGTTCTCAGGGGCCGATGCCGAGCGACTTGAGTTTTCGGTGGAGCGCCGAGCGCTCCATGCCGATGAACTCCGCGGTGCGGGAGATGTTGCCGGAGAACCGGGCGATCTGCGCAATCAGGTACTCGCGCTCGAAGATCTCGCGGGCCTCGCGGAGCGCCAGGCTCATCAGCTTCTCGCCGCCCGAGCCGTTCGGCGTGGTCGGCACCAGGGCGCCGATCTCGGTCGGCAGCATCTCGGAGGTCACGTCCTGATCCGGATCGGTGTGGGTCAGGATCATCAGGCGCTCGACGTTGTTGCGGAGCTGACGGACGTTGCCGGGCCAGTCGTGGGACTGGAGGACCGCCATGGCGTCCTCGGCGATGCGCCGGCGCGGCAGTCCGGTGGCGCCCGAGATCTGCTCCATGAAGAAGGTGATCAGCTCGGGCACGTCCTCCCGCCGCTCGGACAGGGACGGCACCCGGATCGGAACCACCGAGAGACGGTGGAACAGGTCCTCCCGGAAGCGGCCCGCAGCGATCTCCTCGGAGAGGTCACGCGACGAGGACGAGATGATGCGGACATCCACGTGCACCCGCGTGGTTCCGCCGACCCGCTGGAAGTTCTGATCGACGAGGACCCGCAGGATGCGGTTCTGCGTCTCGCGCGGCATGTCGGCGACTTCATCGATGTAGAGCGAGCCGCCATGAGCCTCCTCGAGGGCACCGACCCGGCGCGCCCGGCCTTCGCCGGCCTCGACGCCGAACAGCTCGGCCTCCATCGTGTCCGGCGTGATCGTGGCGGCGTTGATGACCACGAAGGGCCCGTTCGCCCGGGCCGACATGGCGTGCAGGGTGCGCGCCGAGAGCTCCTTGCCCGAGCCCGGTGCTCCGAGGATCATGACGCGGGCATTGGTCGGCGCCACCCGCTCCACGGTCTGGCGCAGCTGGTTGACCACCACCGAGGCGCCGACGAGCCGGCTCGCCTGGCCCGACCGGGCCTTGAGGTCGCGGACCTCGCGCTTGAGGCGCGACGCTTCGAGGGCACGCTCGGCCACGAGGATCAGGCGGTCGGCCTTGAACGGCTTCTCGATGAAGTCGTAGGCGCCGGCCTTGATCGCCGCGACGGCCGTCTCGATGTTGCCGTGTCCCGAGATCATCACCACCGGAAGGTCCGGGTGTCCGGCCTTGATCTGGTCGAGCACCTGCAGGCCGTCGAGGCGCGAGCCCTGCAGCCAGATGTCGAGGAAGACGAGGTGGGGCCGGCGCGACTCGATGGCCGCCAGGGCTTCGTCCGAGCCGCCGGCCGTGCGGGTGCGATGGCCCTCGTCGTCGAGGATGCCGGCCACGAGGTCGCGGATGTCGGCTTCGTCGTCGACGATCAGGATGTCGGCGCTCATGAATGGATCTCCGCGATTGGGGGGGCCGTCCGCGCGGCGCCCTTCTCGTCCTGCGCAGAGGGTTTGCCCTCCGGCGGCGTGTGGTTGGCTGAGTCTCGGACGGGGGCGACGCTGGTGTCGCGCGGGACGCGCAGACGCACGCGCCCTCCCCGACCTTCCGGATTGTCGTTCAATTCGATCCCGCCGCCATGCTCTTCGAGGACTTTGCTCACGATGGCCAGCCCCAGGCCGGTGCCACCCTCGCGCGTGGTCATATAGGGCTCCAGCAGCCGCTGGCGCCCCTCGGTGGGAAATCCCTTGCCGTTATCCGTGACTTCGATGATCACGAATCCCTCTTCGAGGACGAGGCGCACGTCGACCTTCCCCTTGCCGAGCTCGGCCTCCGGGACCGCCTGCACCGCCTCGACGGCGTTCTTCAGGATGTTGGTGATCGCCTGGGACAGGAGGCGAATGTCGAACGCTGCCAGGATCCGCTGATCGCCGTCCTCGCCGAACGAGAAGTCCATGTCGGGATGCGCCACCCGCATCATGAACAGGTTCTGGCGGGTGATCTCGCTGAGGTCGTTCTGCGCGATGGCGGGCTTGGGCATCCGCGCGAAGGATGAGAACTCGTCGACCATGCGCTTGATCTCGTCGACCTGACGCACGATCGTCGCCGTACACTGATCGAACACCTCCTTGTCGGTGGTGATGACCTTGCCGTACTTGCGCCGGATGCGCTCGGCCGAGAGCTGGATCGGCGTCAGCGGGTTCTTGATCTCATGGGCGATGCGCCGGGCCACATCCGCCCAGGCCGAGGTGCGCTGGGCCGAGACGAGGTCGGTGATGTCGTCGAGAGTGACCACGAAGCCGCGGGCGCCGCCCTGGGCCTGCTCGCTCGTCACCCGAACGGTCACGGTGCGCTCGCGGCCATCCCGCGTGAGCTGGATCTGCTGCTGCATCGTGCGCAGGCGCGCCTCGCCGCCTTCCGGGAACAAGGCCTGTAACTCGGGCACCACCTGGGTGAGGGGTTTGCCGACGATCTCGTCGGCCGCGAGTCCGAGGGTCCGCTCCACCGACGGATTGGCGATGGTGACGTGCCCCGCCGCGTCGACGCCGAGGACGCCGGGCGAGACACCGGCCAGCACGGCCTCGGTGAACCGACGGCGCCGGTCGATGAGGTCGCTGGCCGCCGTCAGCCCGTCATGCTGGCGGCGCAACTCCTGCGTCATCTTGTTGAAGCTCTCCGACAGGTGCGCAAGGTCGCCGTCGCTCTTTCGGGCCGGGACCTGGGCGTAAAAGTTGCCCGAGGCAACCTGGTCGGCGGCATTGATCAGGCGCCGGATCGGCGCGACGAAGCGGTTGGCGAAGTTGAGGCCGAACCACACCGCAGAGAGCAGGGCGATTAGGGCTATCAGCACGAAGACCGAGGCGAAGCTGATCTGGATCGAACGCTTCAGCGAGTCGTAGGTCAGGTACTCGGCGGCGGCCGCCCGCGACACACCCGGGAACTCCACCGCCAACTGGCTGACCTCCCGCTGCACCAGCAGCACGGCGCCGTCATAGGCGGGCATGCGCAGGAGAGCGGCGAAGATGCGGCCCTCGCTCGGCACCAGGCAGATCGGATCGGTCGATTTCGCCGCGTCCTCGAAGGCGGCCGCCGAGGGCAGGCGGCGCTCCTTCAGGGCGTCGATCTTGGCCCGCGCCACCACCTCGTTGGGGCCGCGCATGATCTCCGCCACCGGTAGGCCGAGGGCCGTGGCACGGGTGGTCAGGAAGCTTTCGAACCAGGCGCGGTTGACGTCGAAGTTCGGTCGCGCCCGGGTGAGGTCGTCGGCCAGGATGCGGATCTCGCGCGCCAGGCTCTGGCACTGGTTCTCTTGATAGGCATCCGCGACCTCGACGGATTTGAGCACCACGTCGCGGACCCGATCGGTGAAGCCGAGCGATAGGCCACGATCAATCGTGACCGCCGCCACCACCGCAAGAAGCACGGTCGGCAAGATGGCGATCAGGCTAAACAGGCCGACGATGCGGGTGTGCAGGCGCGCCACGGCGGCATTCGTCCGCCGCGCGTAGAGGAAGACCCGCGCCTCCCAGGCGATGATCACGACGAGGCCGAGAACGAGGAAGACGTTGATGCCGAGGAGGGTCAGTCCCACCGCCGGGGTCGGCGTGACGCGGATCACGCCGGCCAGGATCAGGAAGGTGGTGATGGCCGAGACCAGCGCCGTGATGACCACCAGCGCACCAACGAGGCCCGGGCCTCGGGGCGGCGGACGCACCATCGGCACCTTCACGGGTGCTGGGCCGGCCCCAGCGGTCTCCGCCTCATCGGCGGAGCGTGAACCCTCCTGGGAGGCCTTGGAGGTGTCGGACGAGCGGAGCCACGGCATCGCTGATGCGTCGCCACAACAGTGTGGCGAAATTAATACGAATCGGGCGCGGGCCTACGTCGGAACCACGTCGCATGCCGAGTGCGGTGGGAACCTGCCGACGTCATCTTGGCCGCTCGTTCCGGTGCCCCAGCGGTTCGGGATCGATCGACGCGACGAGAAAATACATTATCCTTCCGCCCTTCCTCACGCAGAGATCAACATGTCCAACACCCCCGTCTTCGCCTCGGCCGCCGTCGCGGCGCCCCACCGCCTCGCCGCCCAGGCCGGGCAGCATATCCTGGCGCAGGGGGGCAACGCGATCGAGGCGATGACGGCCATGGCGGCGGCCATCGCGGTGGTCTACCCGCACATGAACGGCATCGGCGGCGACGGCTTCTGGCTGGTGCGCGAGCGCAGTGGGCGGGTACGCGGCATCGAGGCCTGCGGCCCGGCAGGACGGAACGCTACGATCCAGCGCTATCGCGAGAAGGGCTACGAGGTCCTCCCATCGCGGGGCCCGGATGCGGCGCTCACCGTCGCGGGCGCCATCGGCGGCTGGCGCCTCGCCCTCGAGCTGTCGAAGGCGCTGGGTGGCCGTCTGCCTCTCTCGACCCTGCTCGCCGATGCGATCCGCCATGCCCGCGACGGCGTCGCGGTCTCGCCCTCGGAGGCGCGCTACGTTCCGAAGGAGCTCGATACGCTCCATGACCAGCCGCACTTCGCAGAGACCTTCCTCGACGGCGGCAGGCCCTTCGCGGCCGGCGCCCTCCGCAAGCTGCCGGCGCTCGCCGGCACCCTGGAGCAACTGGCCCATGCGGGCCTCGACGACTTCTACACGGGCGACCTCGGGCGCGAGATCGCCGCCGACCTGGACCGCCTGGGGACGCCCGTCACCCGGGCCGACCTCGAAGCCTATGCGCCCCGCGAGCGCGCGCCGCTCTCGATCCGCCGGCGGGATGCCACGCTCTACAACTTCCCGCCGCCCACCCAGGGCATTGCGGCACTGCTGATCCTCGGCATCTTCGACCGCCTCAGAATCGACCGGCCCGAGACCACCGCGCACTACCACGGGCTGATCGAAGCGACGAAGCGCGCCTTCGCGATCCGCGACCGGATCGTGACCGACTACGATCGGCTGGCGGTCGACCCCGCCAGCTTCCTGACGCCGGAGCGCCTGGACCGCGAGGCGGCACAGATCGACATGCGTCGGGCCGCGAGTGTGCCCTTACGCAACCCCGGCGAGGGCGACACCGTCTGGATGGGTGCCATCGATCGCGACGGCCTCGCGGTGTCCTACATCCAGTCGATCTACTGGGAATACGGCTCCGGCATCGTGCTGCCGAAGACCGGTATTCACTGGCAGAACCGCGGGACTTCGTTCTCTCTCGACGCCAAGGCGGTGAACCCGCTGGAGCCCGGCCGCCGGCCGTTCCACACGTTGATTCCGGCGCTGGCCTGCTTCGACGACGGCCGTGTGATGTCCTACGGCAGCATGGGCGGTGACGGGCAGCCGCAGTTCCAGTCGCAGATCTTCGCGCGCTACGCCGATTACGGCATGGACCCGGGGGCGGCCGTCGATGCCCCGCGCCTGCTCTACGGCCGCACCTGGGGTGCCGAATCCCTCACCGTGAAGGTCGAGGACCGCTTCGATCCCGCCTGCATCGCCGAACTGCGCAAGCTCGGTCACGAGATCGAGGAACTCGGCGGTGCCTACATCGACTCCCTCGGTCATGCGGGCATGCTCATCCGCCACCCAAGCAACGGCGCCATTGCGGCGGTCCATGATCCGCGATCCGACGGTGGTTCGGAGGGGCTGTAACTTGACCTGATCTTCGCGGCTGAGTTGCGCGATTAGGACAGGCGGAACAACGACTTGGCACCATCCTTGCGACGGCCCTTCCGCCGCAAGGAGCGAATAATGGATACGACCCTCTCCCGCCAACGTTGGCTGCAACTCGGCCTCGGGCTGATCGCCATGATGGCGATCTCCAGTCCGCAATACGTCTGGACGCTCTTCACCAAACCGCTGATCGCGACGACCGGCTCGACGCTGCCGCAGATCCAGTGGACCTTCACGATCCTGATCGTGCTGCAGACCTTCTTCTCGCCGGTCCAGGGCTACCTGATCGACCGGTTCAGCCCCAAGCTGATGATCGCGCTGGGCGCTGCCCTTTCCGGCCTCGGCTGGGTTCTGGCTGCTCGGGTGGACACCCTGCTGGGCGTCTATGCGACCTATGGACTGTTCTGCGGCCTCGGTACCGGCATCGTCTACGTCGGCATCGTCGGCCTGATGGTGAAGTGGTTTCCCGACCGGCGCGGCTTCGCCGTCGGCGTGGTTGCCGCCGGCTACGGCATGGGCGCCATGCTGAGCACCTTCCCGATCAGCGACATGCTCGCGGCCGACGGCTACCGCCATACGCTCACGGTGTTCGGCATCGTGCTCGGGGTGATCGGCGCCCTGGCGGCCCTTGGCCTGCGCGCGCCCCGGGCCGGCGAGGTGCTGCCGGCACCGGCCGTCAACCTCTCGACCTGCGTGCACGACACGCCCCCGAAGGTGATGCTGCGGACGCCGCTGTTCTGGCTGATGTTCGTCATGATGACGATGATGTCGACGGGCGGCCTGATGGTGGTGGCCAACTTCGCCTCCTTCGCCCGTGACTTCGGTGTCGCCGACGCGATCATCTTCGGCTTCGTCGCCCTGCCCTTCGCCCTCACGTTCGATCGCATCACCAATGGCCTGACCCGTCCGTTCTTCGGCTGGGTCTCCGACAAGATCGGACGCGAGAACACGATGGGCATCGCCTTCGCGGCGGAGGCGGCGGCGATCGCGCTGCTTCTCGTCTTCCGCGAGAACGCCTACGCCTTCGCCCTCCTCTCCGGCGTGGTGTTCTTCGCCTGGGGCGAGATCTTCTCGCTGTTCCCCTCGATCCTCACGGACACGTTCGGGACCAAGCACGCGACGACGAACTACGGCTTCCTCTACATGGCCCAGGGTATCGGTTCGCTGTTCGGCGGTCCGATCGCGGCCTGGATCTACGCCGCGCAGGGCTCCTGGCTGCCGGTCTTCGCGATCATCATCACCCTCGACGTGCTGACCGCGATCCTCGCCTACTTCGTGCTGAAGCCGATGCGTCGGCGCTGGCTCGACGGAAGCACCGAACCGGTCCTCATGACCAAGCCGGCCATGGCCTGACGGGCGACGCAGCGCTCGTGCGCCGGCGACGCGGACGGGGCAACCCGTCCGCGTTTCGCTTTGAAGCGGCACCAATTCGGGGTTGGGAGTTCGGAACTCGGACAGCCTCGCGCCGGCGCGAACCGCCGGGACATGCTGGCAGCGGGCGATGCCCCGGTGCCGCCCGCGCCCCCCCAGGATGGCCGTCCCGCGGGCCGCTCAGGCCGGACGGGACCCGTACCGCCACGGCGTGTCCGCGAAGGCGCGTTCCACGAAATCGACGAACGCCCGGATCCGCGGGCTGAGGTTCCGCCGCTCCTGGTAAAGGACGTAGATCGGCTCCTCGGTCTGATCCTGCTCGTCCGGGAAGAGTTGAACGAGGCGTCCGGACCGCAGGTCTTCGCTGATATGGAACTCGGCGAGGCGTACGATCCCGGCTCCTGCTCGCGCCAGGGCCAGCAGCATGTCGCCCTGATTGGCCACGATGCCGCCCTCGGCGTTGGGCGTGCCAACGACCGACGACCACGAATTCCATTTCGTCTGCATCGAAAAGTTGAGGCACTCGTGACGTCCGAGATCCGCCGGCGATGCCGGGGAACCCCGCTCTGCGAGATAGCCGGGAGACGCGCAGATGACCCAGCGGCTGCTGGCGATGCGCCGGGCAATCAGGCTCGAATTCGGAAGGTCGCCACTCGCGATCGCCACATCCGCCTGATCGTCCAGGGATGCGGTTCGCTCGTTGCTGAGAACGAACGCGATGCGCAGGCGCGGGTAGAGGCGACGGAACGCCGGAATGATCGGGGCGAGTTGGTAGCGCGCGAAGGTCGGCACGCACCGAATCCGCAGCGTGCCGACCGGGATCGCGGAGCCGATGGCTTTTGCCTCCTCCACCGCGCCGAGGACCCGGCGAGCCGCCTCCAGGAAGTTCTCGCCCTCCGGCGTCAAGCGCATCGCGCGCGAGGAGCGCTGCAGCAGGCGCCGGCCAAGGCCATCTTCGAGGCGCGCGATCGTCTTGCTGACCCCGGAGGGCGTCAAGCCCAGGCTACGTGCCGTCGCCGAGAAATCGCCCTCCTCCGCGACCCTTACGAAGGTCGCCAGATCCTTGAACTCCACGTCGCGGTCCGCCTCATCTGTGAACCTGGGTCATAGGAACTCTGAATCCAGCTGCATAGATCCGAGACCAGTATTCGGCACATTATCTCCGGACCGAAGCCAAGCAATCCGGAGTTCAGGATGACCGTTCTCGATCAGGTCCGGCCACAGGTCGCCATGATGGAAAAGCCCCGGCTGGATACCAGCAAGATCGCCTTCCAACTGCCCCAACCCACCGGCATGATGGACGACATCTTCATCGGAGGGGCCCTTGATCTCGACACCGACGAGCGTCACTGGATCCCCCAGTCCGACGATGTCGCGTTCAAGCCGCTCGTCCTCAGCGTCAGCCAGGGCTACTACGTCAATATCCTGCGCGTCCGCTCATCCGGCATCCTGTCCCGCCACCGCCACAACGGGCCGGTGCATGCCCTGACGCTGCGCGGGAAGTGGCACTACCTCGAGCATGACTGGGTGGCGACCGCCGGGGACTACGCCTTCGAGCCGCCGGGGGAGACCCACACGCTGGTGGTGCCCGAGGACGTGACGGAGATGGCGACACTCTTCCATGTCACCGGCGGCTACGTCTACGTGGATCCCTACGGCAAACCCCTGGGCTACGAGGACGTCTTCACCAAGCTCGAGAACGTTCGTCAGCACTATGAGCGGATCGGCCTCGGCGCGAGTTACGCCGATCGCTTCCTGCGCTGACGGTTCGGCCGCGCCGCCGCCATCGATCCCACGGACCACTTGGATCCTTCGCAACGGTCGGCGCACGGGCGCCGAAGGGCTCGCTCACGCCTTCGAGGCCTCAAGAGTCGCGGGGACGTCAAGCTGGGACCGGCCGCCTGCGAAGGCGGTGACGGCCAAATGTGAGCGGATCGCCGATGGGGCGGCCTGCACAGACCGGGCGTGACGGCTGCGCGGCCGTCCGCCCCGCGATCCGCCTTGCGTCATGGGACAGCATGCCTGCGTCCAGGTGCACGCCGGCCGGAGTCGATCAGTGTATCGGCCGCGGGAAAGCTTACGGTCAGACCGTAAAAATCAGCATTCATACAAGAATCAAAAATGAAAAATCGTTGGAGGAAAAGTCATGCATGCAACAGCTCTCGATACCGATCATGAGGTGAGTGACCGGATTTCATCGAAACCGGCGGCCGTCTATGCCAAGATTACCTGGCGACTGGTTCCCATCCTGTTCGTCTGCTACGTCCTGGCATATCTGGACCGGATCAACGTCGGCTTCGCCCAGCTCCAGATGAAAAGCGATCTCGGGTTTAGCGACGCGGTGTACGGGTTCGGAGCCGGGATCTTCTTCCTCGGCTACTTCGCGTTCGAAGTGCCGAGCAACCTGCTCCTCGAAAAGATCGGAGCCCGGAGGACGATCGCCCGGATCATGGTCATCTGGGGCATGGTCTCCGCCCTCATGGCCTTCGTCCATGCGCCCTGGGCCTTCTATGGCCTGCGCTTTCTCCTCGGCGTCTTCGAGGCCGGCTTCTTCCCGGGGATCATCCTGTATTTCACCTATTGGTATCCTGGCGCGTACCGGGCGCGCATCATTGCCATCTTCATGAGCGGTATCGCCGTCGCCGGCGCCCTCGGCGGCCCGATCTCCGGTTGGATCATGAACGACATGGCGGGGATCTGGGGCCTGAAGGGCTGGCAGTGGATGTTCGTCCTCGAGGGCCTGCCCACCACCCTCCTCGGGCTGGTAATCTTCCTCTACCTCGACGACAAACCCGACACGGCGAAGTGGCTCTCCTCCGATGAGAAGGCCCTGATCCGCCAGAACCTCGCCCTGGAGCGGAACGGCTCCGATTCGGAGCCGCACGGTCTGCACGCCTTCTTCGCCGCCTTCCGGGATCCCCGGATCTACGTCCTGTCCTTCGCCTATTTCTGCTTCATCGCCGGCACCTACCTGATCACCTTCTGGCTGCCGACGATGATCAAGGAGATGGGCTACGCGAACCCGCTCCAGATCGGCCTCCTGGCCGCGATCCCCTACGGGATAACCGCTGTCGGCATGGTCGTCATCGGGGCCCACTCGGACCGGACCCTGGAGCGGCGCTGGCACCTGGCGCTGACGGCCTTCGGTTCGGCCCTGGCGCTGATCGGCTTGATCTATTCGAGCGGAAGCGTGGTGCTGTCCTTCGTCTTCATCACCCTGGCGGCGCTCGGCATCATCACCACGATGCCGTTGTTCTGGTCGATCCCCACCGGTTACATCAAAGGGTCGGCCGCCGCCGGGGGGATCGCCTTGATCAACAGCCTGGGCCTGACCGGCGGCTTCGTCAGCCCCTTCATCCTCGGCTGGATCAAGACCAGCACGGGGAGCCTGACCCTCGGTTTCTGGCTGATCGCCGCGGCGATGGCGGCCGGCGGGCTGGTCATCCTCCTGGCGGTACGGCCGGAGATGCTGCGCGAGACGCAGGTCTGAACCCGTCAGAGCCGGCGCTGCCGTTGCGGCGCCGGTTCGGTATCCGAGACCGCGTACGGCCTCGGTGGGCCGTCGGCCGGCGTCACCCAGTCCTGCGCATTGCGCAGGCGCAGACCGCTGGCCTGGAGCGTCGATCGCCAGACCGATGCAAGGGGGGTGAGGCGCGGCAGGGCGCGGAGTTCCAGACCCTCCGCGGCCATCGCGCCGGGCAGATCCTTGAGCGTGTCGCGGCCTGAGGGAACGACGGAATAGCGCGACACCCAGGCTCCCGGCTCGCCGATGGCCTCGAAGGTCTCCGGCGGCATGCCGTAGCGGTGGAGCGTTCCCGATCGGATCCGGTCCATCCAGGCATCCTCCACATAGGCGACGGCCCGGCCCGTGACATCACCGAACCAGGTCCGTCGGTCCTCCGGCGAGGTCTCACCGGTCGGCCAGATCACGATCCGGGGGCAGTCGCGCGGGAAGAGGTAGAGCCGACTGTGGACGGCATCGATCGCCCAGACCAGGGGGTCGTTCAGCCAAACGCGGTCCGGGCCGCGATCGATGGCGACCCGGACGGGACGCGGCACGAAGACCCGGATCGACGGATCTTCGCTGAAGTGGAAAAGCCCTGACACGCACGCCTCGGCGTCGCCCGCGACGGTCACCGCGCGTTGCGGAAGACCTGCAGGTCGAGGTCGCGAACCTTCTTGCGCAAGGTGTTGCGATTCACGCCCAGCAGCTCCGCCGCCCGGATCTGGTTGCCGCGCGTGGCGGCGAGGGCCGCGCCGATCAGTGGCCCTTCGATCTCGCGCAGGATCCGGTGATACAGGCCCGGCGGAGGCAGCGTATCGCGATACCCACCGAAATACTCGGCGAGGTGGCGCTCCACCGCTCCCGACAGGGTCTCGGCCTCGCCGCCCGCCTTGCGGGCGCCGGGAGCGCCGGACGGCTGGTTCTGCGCCAATGGCAGGGTGTCGAGTTCGGCCTCGATGACCGGTCCGGTGATCGTCTCCTGCGGGTAGAGCGCGGCAAGCCGCCGGACGAGGTTCTCCAACTCGCGGACATTGCCGGGCCAGCGATAGCGCTTCAATCGCTCCATCGCCTCGCCGTCGAGCTGCTTGCGGCTCAGGCCCTCGCGCTCCACCAGGATGAAGAAGTGGCGGATGAGGTCGGGCACGTCCTCGGAGCGCTCGCGCAGGGCGGGCAGGCGCAGGGGTACCACGTTCAGGCGGAAGAACAGGTCCTCGCGGAAGATACCCTGCTGGATCGAGACCCGCAGGTCCTTGTTCGTCGCCGCGATGATGCGGACATTGGTCTTGATCGGGACCCGGCCGCCGACGGTGGTGTACTCGCCCTGCTGCAGCACGCGCAGGAGGCGGGTCTGCGCCTCCATCGGCATGTCGCCGATCTCGTCGAGGAACAGCGTGCCGCCCTCGGCCTGCTCGAACCGGCCGGCCGAGCGCGACAGTGCCCCTGTAAACGCCCCCTTCTCGTGGCCGAACAGCTCGGATTCGATGAGGTCGCGCGGGATGGCGGCCATGTTCACGGGCACGAACGGGCCGGTCCGGCGCCGGCCGTAATCGTGCAGGGCCCGGGCGACCAGCTCCTTGCCGGTGCCGGACTCGCCGGTGATCATTACGGTGAGATCGGTCGGCATCAGCCGGGCCAGGGCCCGATAGATCTCCTGCATGGCCGGCGAGCGTCCGACCAGGGGGATGTCCTCGTTGCCCGGGTCCGTCCCGGTGGGCGCGGTGCCGCGTGGGCGGGACAGGGCGCGCCCGACGATGGCGATCAGCTCCTTCAGGTCGAAGGGCTTGGGCAGGTACTCGTAGGCCCCGCGCTCGGAAGCGCGGATCGCCGTCATGAAGGTGTTCTGCGCACTCATGACGATGATCGGCAGCTCCGGCCGCACGCGCTTGATGCGCGGCAGCAGGTCGAAGACGTTCTCGTCGGGCATCACCACGTCGGTGATGACGAGGTCCCCCGCGCCCTCGGCGACCCAGCGCCAGAGGGTGGCGCAGTTGCCGGTCGAGCGGACCTCGTACCCAGCCCGCGACAGCGCCTGGTTGAGGACGGTGCGGATGGCGGCGTCGTCATCCGCGACGATGATGTGTCCGTTGGGCATGACGCGACTCTACAGTTCCGCGGACGATTCGCGCCCGTCGCGGGCGCTCGACATGGGGAGAAGAAGGCGGAAGGTGGTTCGGCGGGGGACCGGATCGCACTCGACGATTCCACCATGGTCGCCGATGATCTTGGCGACCAATGCAAGTCCGAGGCCGGAGCCCTGCGCCTTCGTGGTGACGAAGGGATCGAACAGGTCGGGCAGCAGGTCTGCCGAGACGCCGGGGCCGTTGTCCCGTACCGCCACCTCGATCGGCAGGCTGACGCGCTCACGCGAGCCGGGGACCTGCAGGCGCAGGCCGGTGCGGAAGGCCGTCGACAGCGTGATTTCCCCGTCGACCGCGTCGGCTCCGATGGCCTCGGAGGCGTTCTTCACGAGGTTCAGGATCACCTGCACGAGCTGATCGCGGTTGCCCAGCACGGGCGGCAGGGAAGGATCGTAGGTCTCGACGAAGCGGATGTGGCGGGCGAACCCCGACTGCGCCGAGCGCTTCACCTGGTCGAGCACACCATGCACGTTGACCGAGCCGCGCTCCACCGGGCGCTCGTCGCCGAACAGCTCCATGCGCTCGACGATGCGCACGATCCGGTCGGATTCATCGCAGATCAGCCGGGTCAGGAGACGGTCGTCCTCATTGCCCGACTGCTCGAGAAGCTGGGCCGCGCCGCGGATGCCCGCGAGGGGGTTCTTGATCTCGTGGGCCAGCATGGCGCCCAGCGCCACCATGGAGCGGGCGGCGCCCCGGTGCGTCAGCTGGCGGTTCATCTTGTCGGCGATGGTGCGTTCCTGGAGCATCAGGACCACGGCCTCCTCGTCGTCGCCCAGCGGCGTCGCGAAGACGTCGACGCTGCGCTCCAGGCCCGAGCGCGGCTGCACCAGCTCCACTCCGTACTCGCTGACGCTCGCGCGGCGGCGCCGCACCTCCGCCACCAAGGCGATGATCGGCGAGGCGAAGGGGATGATGTCCGAGAGACGCCGCCGCTGCATCAGTCGGGCGGAATGGTCGAAGAAGGTCTCGCCAGCATGGTTGACGTGGAGGATGTGGTCGTCCGCCCCAACCGTCAGGACCGGCAGCGGCAGGGCGTTGATCACCGCCTCGTTGGTCGGAATGGCGTCGGGTCGCGGTGCGCTGCTGCGGCCCGATATCGGCTTGTCCGAGCTCATGCGGCCTCCCCGATGGCGTGCGGCAGCGTCTCGCCGATGTTCTCGCCGATGTTTTCGCCGAAGGCCTGGGCCAGGAGCGTGGTGGCGATCGCCGGGTCCGTGGTGGTGAGGAGACGCATCCGGTCCTCGGCCGAGAGGCCGCCGCCGGCCTCCGCATAGGCTGCCAGGTGCTTGCGGGCGTGGCGCACGCCCATGCGCAGGCCGTAGAGGGCGAGGAGCCCCTGGTAATGTTCCACCGCCAGGGCGGCCTTCTCGGCTCCCGACAGCACGGGGACGGCTCGGCCCGCGAGACCGGCCGCGAGGGCGCCGACGAGCCAGGGCCGACCCACCGCCGCCCGCCCGACCATCAGGCCGGCGGCCCCGGAGCGCGCGAGGCAGGTTTGCGCCTGGGCCAGGGTGGTGATGTCGCCGTTCGCGATGACGGGGATCGCGACCGCCTCGACGACGGCACGGATCGCGCCCCAATCGGCTTGGTCCTTGTAAAATTGCTGCCGGGTCCGGCCATGCACCGTCACGGCGTTCAGCCCGAGCCCTTCGGCCCGACGCGCCAGGTCCGGGGCGTTGAGGTTGGCATGGTCCCAGCCGAGGCGCATCTTCACCGTGACGGGGATCTGCACCGCTCCTCGCACCGCGGCGAGGATGCGGGTCGCCCCCTCGATGTCGCGCATCAGCGCCGAGCCCGAGGCGACGCCGGTCACGACCTTGGCCGGGCAGCCCATGTTGATGTCGATCACGTCCGCCCCGTTCGCCTCGGCGATGCGCGCGGCTTCCGCCATCGGCTCCGGCGCACAGCCGGCGAGCTGAACGATGTGCGGATCGACGCCGCTGCCCTCGGCGCGCAGCTGAGCTTCCTGGTCGCCGCGGGCCAGTTCGGCGGCGGCCACCATCTCGGAGACGACCGCGCTCGCCCCCAGGCGTCGCGCGATGCGTCGGACATGCAGATCGGTGACGCCGGACAGCGGCGCCAGAAGAACCGGGACAGGCCTCGTGCCACCCCGAGCCGCGGGGCCGCCATCGGTCTCCGTCCGACGAAGAAAGCTCAAATAATCATCAGCGCACATTGTGCTCAACAAATAGACAAAACCGCCCGAGGCGCAAGCGATTCGACGGATTTGATTTCAGCTTCTCCCGCGCTTAAACGACAAACCGCCCATCGGTCGGTCGCCAAGGCCTTCGCATCGCGGACGCGCGGTGACCGGCGGATGCGCGGAATCTCACACCCCCGAAGCGCGGGAGCATACGCATGTCCGGCACCGCGTGGAATGCGGCAGCGGTGGTCGTCGCCGCCGGTCGCGGCATCCGCATCGGGGGCGACACCCCGAAGCAGTACCGCCGCGTCGGCGGTCAGGCCGTGTTGACCCGGACATTGGCGGCCCTTGCGGCCCATCCGGGCATCGCTCGCATCCAGCCCGTGATCGCGCCGGACGCCGCCGACTTCTACCGGGCCTGCCTCGACGACCTCGACGCCGCCACCCGGGGCAAGCTTGCGGAGCCCGTGCCCGGCGGCGCGACCCGCCAGCAATCGGTCCGTGCCGGGCTCGAGGCCCTGGACGGCGCCGACGCACCGGACCTCGTTCTCGTTCACGACGCCGCCCGTCCACACGTGGACGTGGCCCTGATCGAGCGCGCCCTCAAGGCGGGGCGCGACCACCGCGCCGCCGTTCCGGGCATTGCGGTGACCGACACAATCAAGGTGGTGGAGGACCTCGGCGACGGCACGGGTCGGGTCCGCGAGACGCCGCAGCGCGAGGGCCTGCGCGCCGTGCAGACGCCGCAATCCTTCGCCTACGGGCCCCTGCGCGACGCCCATCGCCGCGCGGCCGAGGCCGACCTGCACGCCTTCACCGACGACGGAGCCCTCGCCGAGTGGGCCGGCCTGGCCGTAGTCGTCTTCGAGGGCGACCCGCGCAATCGCAAGATCACCCAGCCGGCCGACTTGATCGAGGCCGATCGCGGCTTCTCCGGCCAACACCCCACCGCCCAGAACGAGGCTCATCCCATGACCACCTACGTCACCCGCCTCGGCACCGGCTTCGATGTCCACGCCTTCACGGACGGCGACCATGTCTGGCTCGGCGGCGTGAAGATCCCCGCCGACCGTGGCGTCCTCGCGCACTCGGACGGCGACGTCGCCCTCCACGCCCTCACCGATGCGCTCCTGGGCGCGATCGCGGACGGCGACATCGGCACCCACTTCCCGCCGAGCGACGAGCAGTGGCGCGGCGCCGCGTCCGACCGCTTCCTCGCCCATGCGGTGGACCTGGTGCGGGCGCGCGGCGGAAAGATCGACCACCTGGATATCACCGTCCTGGCCGAGGCCCCCCGCATCGGCGCCCATCGCGAGGCCATCCGCGCCCGCATCGCCGAGATCGCGGGTGTGCCGCTGAGTTCCGTCTCGATCAAGGCGACCACCACCGAGAAGCTCGGCTTCGTCGGTCGCGCCGAGGGCCTCGCCGCGCAGGCCGCCGCCACCGTGCGGCTGCCCGAGGTGACGGCCGAACTCGACGCTGCCGACGAGACGGCCGAGCGCCGCTCGTGATCGACGATCCCGCCCTGCTGGCCCGGGCGGAGGCGCTCGTCGCCGCCTACGCAGCGGCGGGGCTGACGGTCGCCACGGCCGAATCCTGCACCGGCGGCCTCGTCGCCGGGCTGCTCACCGCGATCCCGGGCTCCTCGGCCGTGGTGGAGGGCGGCTTCGTCACCTACTCGAACGCGGCGAAGTCCGAGAGCATCGGCGTACCGGCCGACCTCATCGCCGCCTACGGCGCAGTGAGTGCGCCGGTGGCCCGGGCCATGGCCGAGGGCGCCCTCGCGCGGGCCCGCACCAGCGTCGCCGTCGCGATCACCGGCATCGCCGGACCCGGTGGCGGCAGCGCCGACAAACCGGTCGGCCTCGTGCATTTCGGCCTCGCGGCCGCGGGCGGCGCCGTGCGCCACCTGGAGCGGCGCTACGGCGATCTCGGCCGCACCGAGATCCGCCGTCAGGCGGTGGGCGATGCGATGGGCCTCCTCGAATCGGCCCTCGCACCGACGTCTTGAAACCGACACGCTCGCCTGAGAGGGTACGGCTCGCGGGGCATTCGCGCCGCGTTCGACCGTGAACCCATGGGGAGGCTGCATGATCTCGGTATCGTTCGCCGCCCCGGCCCGCCCGCGCCGCGTGCGCCTGCCGGTCTGACGACGCCGCGCGCCTGAGCGCGCCATCGCGTCCCCGTCTCGTCCTCTTCCTTCTCCGGCCGGTCGCTGTGGCGCCCGTGCCGTCCACGGAGTCGGCGCACGTCCCGCGCCGTGATCGCGTCCATGATCCTCGATCGCCTGAAAGGCGCGGAGGCCTATCGGGCCGTCCTCGCGTTCCTCGTCCGCCAATGGCGCAGCCGACTCCCCCTCCTCGGCGGCGTCGTCGCGGCGATCGTCGGCTCGACTCTGGCCGACGTGTTCCTGCCCCTGTTCGCCGGCCGGCTGGTCGATGCGCTCTCGGCCGTCGACCGCGCTGCGGCCCGCTGGGATGCCCTCGTCGCTTTCGCGGCGATGGGCGGCCTGGGGCTCGTCACCCTGGGGCTACGCCACGTGGCCTGGTCACTGGTGGTGCCGCTGACCCTCTCGACCATGCAGGCCGTGGCGCAGGCCGGTTTCCACCGGGTCCAGCGCCTCTCCACCGACTGGCACGCCAACAGCTTCTCGGGCTCCACCGTGCGCAAAGTCTCTCGGGGGATGTGGGCCCTCGAGGGGCTGAACGACACGCTGTTGCTGGAACTGCTGCCGGCTTTCGTGGTGCTCGTCGGCACCATGCTGCTGCTCGGCCTGCAATGGCCCGTGATGGGTCTGGTGATCGGCCTCGGCTCGCTGGTTTATCTCGGTCTCGTCGTGACCCTGGCCACGCGGATCATCGCGCCGGCGGCCCAGCTCTCGAACGTGTGGGATTCCCGGCTCGGCGGCGCCCTGAGCGATGCCGTCGGGGCCAACGCGGTGGTGAAAGCCTTCGGTGCCGAGGCCCGCGAGGATGCGCGTCTCGCGCGGCTCCTCGGCAAGTGGAACCGACGGACGCACCGCACCTGGATGCGGATCACCTGGAGCATCACGGCGCAGTTCGCGCTGCTGCTCCTGCTGCGCACGGCGATCGTCGGCACGGCCCTGTGGCTGTGGTGGACGGGGGCGGCGACCCCCGGCGACGTGGCCTACGTGCTGACCACCTACTTCGTGGTGCACGGCTACCTGCGGGACATCGGCGGTCACATCAACCAGGTGCAGCGGGGCGTGAACGAGATGGAGGAACTCGTCGCCCTCGAGGTCGAACCCTACGGCGTGGCGGACCGGCCAGATGCCGCGGCGCTGGTCGCACAGCGCGGCGACCTGCGCTTCGACCGCGTCACCTTCCACTATGCGGGGCACGCGACGCCGCTCTACCGCGACCTCTCCCTGCAGATCCCCGCCGGGCAGCGGGTCGGCCTCGTCGGCCGCTCGGGCTCCGGGAAGACGACCTTCGTCAAGCTGGTGCAGCGCCTCTACGATGTCACCGGCGGCCGCGTCTGCATCGACGGGCAGAACGTTGCCGGTGTGACGCAGGCGTCCCTGCGCGCGCACATCGCCATCGTGCCGCAGGAGCCGGTCCTGTTCCACCGGTCCCTGGCGGAGAACATCGCCTATGCGCGACCGGGGGCCTCCGCGGATGAGATCGCCCGCGCGGCGCGCCTCGCCAATGCGCACGACTTCATCGCCCGCTTGCCCCAGGGCTACGCCACCCTGGTGGGCGAGCGCGGCGTCAAGCTCTCGGGCGGCGAACGCCAGCGCGTGGCGCTGGCCCGCGCCTTCCTGGCCGACGCGCCGATCCTCATCCTCGACGAGGCCACGTCCAGCCTCGACTCGGAATCGGAGGCGCTGATCCAGGAGGCGATGGAGCGGCTGATGCGCGGGCGCACGGCCATCGTGATCGCGCACCGGCTCTCCACCGTGCGGTCTCTCGACCGCATCCTCGTCTTCGACGGCGGCCGCATCGTCGAGGACGGCACCCACGACGATCTGCTGGTTCGCCCGGAGGGACGCTATCGTGCCTTGTTTGAGCGTCAGGCCGGTGGTGTGGTGGCGGCGTGATCGTGGATCTCGGCGCGGATCAGGCCGCGCCGTAGACCCGGTTCGCCCGTGCCTCGAAGGCGTCGGTGAACTTGCGGAAGGCGCGGTCGAACATCGTGCCCATGAGCATCCCGAGCGTCCGGCTCTTGAACTCGTAGGTGATGAAGAAGTCGACCGTGCAGCCACCGCCCTCGGCCTCCTTGAAGACCCAGCGGTTCTCGAGGTGGCGGAACGGGCCGTCGATGTACTCGGCGACGATGCGCCGGTTCTCGGGATCCAGGGTGACGCTCGTGGTGAAGCGCTCACGGATCGCCTTGTAGCCGACCCCCATCTCGGCCACGAGCACCTCCGTGCCGTCCGCTCCCGGCTGACGCCGGAGGACTCGCAAGGATTCGCAGAGGGGCAGGAAGTCCGGGTAGCGCTCCACGTCGGCGACGAGGTCGTACATCTGACGCGGTGAGTGCCGCACCGCGCGGTTGATCCGGAATGAGGGCATCGAGACTCTAGGCGTTGGCGATGCGGGCGAGACGGGCCGCCTTCAGCTTTGCGAAATCCTCTCCGGCGTGATGGGAGGAGCGGGTCAGGGGCGTCGCCGAGACGAGGAGGAAGCCCTTGGTGTAGGCGGTGGTCTCCAGACCCTTGAATTCGTCCGGCGGCACGAAGCGCACCACCTCGTGGTGCTTCTTGGTGGGCTGGAGGTACTGGCCGATGGTGAGGAAGTCGACATCGGCCGAGCGCAGGTCGTCCATGAGCTGGACCACTTCGTTCCGCTCCTCGCCGAGGCCGACCATGATGCCGGATTTGGTGAAGATGGTCGGGTCGAGCTCCTTCACCCGCTGCAGCAGGCGCACCGAGTGGAAGTAGCGCGCGCCGGGGCGGACTGTGAGGTAGTTGCCCGGCACGGTTTCCATGTTGTGGTTGAATACGTCGGGCCGGGCCGCGACCACGACTTCGAGGGCCCCGGCTTTCCGCAGGAAGTCCGGGGTCAGCACCTCGATGGTGGTGGCGGGGCTGCGCGCGCGGATCGCCCGGATGGTGCGGGCGAAGTGCTCGGCGCCGCCGTCTGCGAGATCGTCGCGGTCGACCGAGGTGATGACGACGTGGTGGAGGCCGAGCTTGGCGACGGAATCCGCAACCTTGTCGGGTTCGCCCGCGTCGAGGCCCTCCGGCAGGCCGGTGCGCACGTTGCAGAAGGCGCAGGCCCGCGTGCAGGTGTCGCCCATGATCATGAAGGTGGCGTGCTTCTTCTCCCAGCACTCACCGATGTTCGGGCAGCCGGCTTCCTCGCAGACCGTGACGAGGCCGTGCTCGTGGACGATCTTGCGGGTGTCCTCCCAGCCCTTGGAACCGGGTGCCTTCACGCGGATCCAGTCCGGCTTGCGCTGGATCGGCTTATCGGGCCGGTGCGCCTTCTCGGGGTGGCGCGGGCGCTGATCGTTGCGAAGGAGGTCGAGGACGACGGCCATGACAATCCACGGGATTCGCCCGCGAGACGCCGGCGCGTGTCCCGGACTTAAGGTGTGACGCCTCCGACCGCAAACCCGCCGCGGCGGAACGGCGCGACAGGGGCCGTCGTTCGTCAGCAGCGCCGCCGGCTCAATACCGGCGTCCGGCCGCCGCCCGGTAGATCGTGATGATGAGGATGGCGCCGAGCGTCGCCGAGATCAGGTTGCGCCAGAACCCGAAGATCGGAATGTGGAACTTGTGGGCGAGGTAGTTGCCCAGCAGGCCCCCGAGAATGCCCATCACGATATTGGCGATGAGACCCATATTCGCCGCGGTGAACCGCTCGGCGAGCCATCCCGCCAGCGCCCCGATGACGATCGCCATGAGCAACCCGACGCCGGGCTGCCCCAGGGCGCCGTACACGTGTCCGTCCATCGTCGGTCCTCCTCCCCGCGCCACGCCAACCGTTCCCGTCGACGGGCGCTCAGGTGCCCTTCCGGCAAGCGGCTTTCAAGCCGGGCGTTCGGCTGTCAGCGACATCGCCGCCTTGCCGCCCGGGCTGCGGCGCCGGATCAGGTGTGGATCACCTTCCCATACGCATCCAGCACGCTCTCGTGCATCATCTCGCTGAGCGTCGGGTGCGGGAAGACCGTGTGCATCAGGTCTTCCTCGGTGGTCTCCAGGTTCATGGCGACGACGTAGCCCTGGATCAGCTCGGTGACTTCGGCGCCGACCATGTGGGCGCCGAGGAGCTGGCCCGTCTTGGCGTCGAAGACGGTCTTCACGAGGCCGTCCGGCTCGCCGAGGGCGATGGCCTTGCCGTTGCCCGCGAAGGGGAAGCGGCCGACCTTCACGGCAAAGCCCAGTTCCTTGGCCTTGGCCTCGGTGAGGCCCACGGAGGCGATCTGCGGCTGGCAGTAGGTACAGCCGGGGATCTTGGCCTTGTCCATGGCGTGGGTGTGCAGGCCCTTGATCGTCTCCACGCAGAGCACGCCCTCGTGCTCGGCCTTGTGGGCGAGCATGGGCGGGCCGGCGACGTCCCCGATGGCGTAGACGCCCGGCACGTTGGTGCGGCCGAGGCCGTCGGTGACCACGATGCCGCGTTCGATGGTGACGCCGAGCTTGTCGAGGCCGATGCCCTCGATGTTGCCGACGACGCCCACCGCGGAGATCAGCTTCTCCGCCGTCAGCTGCTGGGTCTTGCCGTCCCCCGTCTCGATCGTCGCCGTGACCGCGTCGGTCGATTTCTCCACCTTCGTCACCTTGGCGCCGGTGAGGATCTTGATGCCCTGTTTCTCGAAGCGCTTGCGGGCGAGGCCGGCGATCTCGGCATCCTCCACGGGCAGGATCTGCGGCAGGAGCTCGATCACCGTGACCTCGGCGCCCATGGTGCGGTAGAACGAGGCGAACTCGATCCCGATGGCGCCCGAGCCCATGACGAGGAGGCTCTTGGGCATCGTCTCCGGCACCATGGCCTCGTAGTAGGTCCAGATCTGCTTCTTGTCGGGCTCGATGCCCGGAATCGCACGGGGCCGTGCGCCGGTGGCGACGATGATGTGCTTGGCGGAGTAGGATCCCGCCGCCAGGGCACCCTTCGGGGCCGGCGCGCGAGCGGTCTCCTTCACGGTCACCTCGCCCGGCTGGTTGCCCTTGGCGGCCGCCGTGATGGTCGCCTCGCCCCAGATCACGTCGACCTTGTTCTTCTTCAGCAGCATGCCGACGCCGCCGTTCAGCCGGGTCGAGACCCCGCGCGAGCGCTTGACGATGGCGGCCGTGTCGAAGCCGACCTTCTCGGCCGACAGGCCGTAATCGGAGGCGTGCTGCATGTAGTGGTAGATCTCGGCCGAGCGCAGCAGCGCCTTGGTGGGGATGCAGCCCCAGTTCAGGCAGATGCCACCGAGATGTTCGCGGTCCACCACGGCGGTCTTGAAGCCGAGCTGCGCCGCCCGGATCGCCGCCACATAGCCGCCGGGGCCGGCGCCGATGATGAGGATGTCATAGGTGTCGGCCATGTGAGGGCTCCTGCTGCCCTCCCGGATCTGGGGAGGGGCCGGGTGTGGGGACTTGCCGGGCTCGGGAACGGGTCAACGCGCTCCGGTCAGACCAGCATCCCCATGGGGTTCTCGATCAGCGCCTTGAAGGCCGAGATCAGCTCGGCGCCCAGCGCCCCGTCGAGGACGCGGTGGTCGCAGGACAGGGTGGTGGTCATCACCTGGGCGACGGCCGGAGCGCCGTCGCGCACCACGATGCGCTTCTCGCCGGCGCCCACGGCGAGGATCGAGGATTGGGGCGGGTTGATCACCGCCGTGAAGTGCTTGATGCCGAACATGCCGAGGTTCGAGACCGACGTGACGCCGCCCTGGTATTCCTCGGGCTTCAACTTCTTGGCCCGCGCCCGCGCGGCGAAGTCCTTCATCTCGTTGGAGATGGTGGAGAGCGTCTTCTGGTCGGCCCGGCGGATCACGGGCGTGTACAGGCCACCGTCGATGGCCACCGCCACGCCGACCTCGGCGTTGTCGAAGCGCAGGATCCGATCCTCGGCCCAGACGGCATTGGCCGTCGGCACCCGCATCAGGGCGAGGCCCATCGCCTTGATGACGAAGTCGTTCACCGAGAGCTTGAACAGCGGCTTGCCGTCCTTGGTTGTGCCCGCGCTCTTGTTGAGCTGCTCGCGCAGGGCCATCAGCGCGTCAAGTTCGCAATCCACCGTGAGGTAGAAGTGCGGTGCCACCTGCATCGCCTCGGTCAGGCGCTTGGCGATGGTCTTGCGCATGCCGTCGAGGGGCACCTCCTCGAAGGTACCCTTCGGATAGAAGCCGCGCACCTGGTCCGCGGTGAGGCCGGCGGGTGCCGCCGCCTTGGCGGGGGTCGGTGCGGCCTGGACAGGCGCCGCCTGCGGGGCCTCGGCGGGCCTCGCCGCAGGGGCTGAGGCAGCCTTGCCGGTGCCGTCTGCCAGCGCCGCGCGGACATCGCGCTCGATCACCCGGCCGCGGGGACCGGAGCCCGTCACCGCCGCGAGATCGACGCCCTCCTGCTTGGCGATGCGGCGGGCCAGCGGCGAGGCGAAGACGCGTCCGCCCTCGGCCGAGGGCGCGGCGCCGGTGCTCGCGCTCGCACGCGTGCCTCCCGCGGGCGTCGCACCGTCGGGAGCCTCGTTGACGCGGGCGTAGGACATCGTTCCGCCGCCGGGCGTGGCATTCTCGGCGGGTGCCGCGGGCTTGGCCTCGGCCTGAGGCGCTTCCGCCTTCGGCGCCGCACCGCCGCCGGGGGCCTGGACGCTGGCCGGGTCCTCGCCGTCCGCCGCGATGATGGCGATAAGGTCGTTCACCGGCACGTCGGCGGTGCCCTCGGCCACGAGGATCTTGGCGAGCACGCCCTCGTCGATGGCCTCAACCTCCATGGTCGCCTTGTCGGTCTCGATCTCGGCGAGCACGTCGCCGGATTTCACCGCGTCCCCCTCCTTCTTCAGCCACTTGGCGAGGTTGCCCTTCTCCATCGTGGGCGACAGGGCGGGCATCAGGACGTTGATCGGCATGGGGAAAAATCCTGATCGTCAGCGGGCGGTATCGGGGGAGCGGCGGTCAGTTCAGAATCGGCGCGTCGGGGTCGAGGCTCTCGGCTTCGAAGCCGGCGCGAATGCGCGCGAAGGCGTCTTCCTCCGACATCTCGGTCTCCAGCGCGTAGACCCGCGCCGCCTGGCGGGCGAGGTCGGCGAGGAGGCGGCCCCAGGTGGCCGCGTCGTCGAAGGAGCGCCGCAGGGCGATGCTCACGGCCCCGTCGACGACGCTGGCGCGAAGGACCTCGATGCCACCGTTCTCGATGGCATCCGGTGGGGCGGACAGTTCTTCGAATTTGTCGGTCATCATCTCGTCTCCGATCTCTCCCCGGGCCGGGAAGAGTGGGAGGTGAACGCGCGCGGCCCTCAGCGGTAGCAGACCGCCTTCACGGCCTCGATCACCTCGGCGACGTTGGGAAGCGCCAGCTTCTCGAGATTGGCGGCGTAGGGCATCGGCACGTCCTTCCCAGTGACGCGCAGGACGGGGGCGTCGAGGTAGTCGAAGGCATCGACCATCAGGCGGGCCGAGATCTCGGCGCCGATGCCCGATTGCGGGAAGCCTTCCTCCACGGCGACGCAACGGCCGGTCTTCTTCACCGATTCCACCACCGTGGCGGTGTCCATCGGGCGCAAAGTCCGGAGATCGATCACCTCGGCCTCGATGCCCTCCTCCGCCAGCGCCTGCGCTGCCTTCAAGGCGTAGGTCATGCCGATGGAGAACGATACGATGGTCACGTCGGTGCCGGGGCGGTGGATCCGTGCCTTGCCGATGGGCAGCACGAAGTCGTCGAGCTTCGGCACCGGGAAGGTCTGGCCGTAGAGGATCTCGTTCTCGAGGAAGATGATCGGGTTGGGGTCGCGGATGGCCGCCTTGAGCAGGCCCTTGGCATCCGATGCGGTGTAGGGCGCGATGACCTTCAGGCCGGGCACGTTGGAGTACCAGGCCGAATAGTCGTGGCTGTGCTGGGCACCGACGCGGGCGGCCGCGCCGTTGGGACCGCGGAACACGATCGGGCAGCCGAGCTGACCGCCGGACATGTAGAGGGTCTTGGCCGCCGAGTTGATGATGTGGTCGATCGCCTGCATGGCGAAGTTGAAGGTCATGAACTCGACGATGGGGCGCAGGCCCGTGAAGGCGGCGCCGACGCCGATGCCGGCGAAGCCGTGCTCGGTGATCGGGGTGTCGACCACCCGGCGGGCGCCGAACTCCTGCAGCAGCCCTTGCGTGATCTTGTAGGCGCCCTGGTATTCGGCGACCTCCTCACCCATCACGAAGACGGCGTCGTCCTTGCGCATCTCCTCGGCCATGGCGTCGCGCAGGGCTTCCCGGACTGTCGTGGAGACCATCTCGGTGCCCTCGGGGAATTCCTCCATCACGGGCGCGGGCGCCTTGTTGGTGATGGTCGCGGGGGCAGCCGGGGCCTTCGGCGCGTCGTCGCCGGTCTTGGCGCTGGGGGCCGGCGTGTCGGCCTGGCCTTCGGCCTGCATGTCGGGCGCCGGAGCGGGCTGAGCGGAAGCCTCGGGCTTCGAAGCGCCGCCACCTGCGGCGGCGGCCGAAACGTCCTCACCCTCGGCGGCGATGATGGCGATCGGCGTGTTGACCTTCACGCCCTCGGTGCCCTCCTCGACGAGGATCTTGGCGAGCACGCCCTCATCGATGGCCTCGACCTCCATGGTCGCCTTGTCGGTCTCGATCTCGGCCAGCACGTCGCCGGATTTGACCGGATCACCCGCCTTCTTCAGCCACTTCGAGAGCTTGCCCTCTTCCATGGTGGGGGAGAGGGCGGGCATCAGGATGTCGGTCGCCATGAAATACTCGTCGATCGAGGATGAGGCGGTCAGCCCTTCGAAGGCAGGGACGCGGCCGCGGGCGCGGCGTGCGGCCCCCGTCTCCGGCACAGGAGAGGGGTCAGGCGCGGGCTTCCAGCAGGATATCGGTCCACAGCTCGGCGGGATCCGGCTCCGGATCGTGCGTCGCGAACTCGGCGGATTCGTTCACGGTCTCGCGCACCTTGGCGTCTGTGGCCTTGAGCTCGGCCTCGGGCACCCCGTGCATCTCGATCAGGCGCTTGCGCACCATCTCGATCGGATCGTGCTCCTCGCGCATCTTCGAGACCTCGTCCTTCGTCCGGTACTTGGCCGGGTCGGACATCGAGTGGCCGCGGTAGCGGTAGGTCTGCATCTCGAGGATGTAGGGGCCCTCGCCCGAGCGTGCGTGCTCGATCGCCCGGGTCGCGGCCTCCCGCACGGTGCGGACGTCCATGCCGTCCACCTGCTCGCCGGGAATGCCGAAGGAGATGCCACGTTTGGAGAAGTCGGTCTGCGCGGAGGCGCGGGCTACCGAGGTGCCCATGGCATAGCGGTTGTTCTCGATCACGTAGACCACGGGCAGCTTCCACAGCTGCGCCATGTTGAAGCTCTCGTAGACCTGGCCCTGGTTGGCCGCGCCGTCACCCATGTAGGTCAGGCTGACATTGCCGTTCTTCTTGTAGGCGTCGGCGAAGGCCAGGCCGGTGCCGAGGCTGACCTGGGCGCCGACGATGCCGTGCCCGCCGAAGAACTGCTTCTCGCGGGAGAACATGTGCATCGAGCCGCCCTTGCCGCGGCTGTAGCCGCCGCGGCGACCGGTGAGCTCGGCCATCACGCCCTTTGGATCCATGCCGCAGGCGAGCATGTGGCCGTGGTCGCGGTAACCGGTGATCACCTGGTCGCCGTCGACCGAGGCCATCTGCATGCCGATGACGACGGCTTCCTGGCCGATATAGAGGTGGCAGAAGCCGCCGATCAGGCCCATGCCGTAGAGCTGGCCGGCCTTCTCCTCGAAGCGCCGGATCAGCAGCATCTCGTGATAGGCGTGGAGGTCTTCCTCGCGGGTGAACTGCGGCGCGTTCGGGGCCGGCGCGTGGGTCGCGGCCGCGCCCGTGGGCATCGCCCCCCCGGATCGCTGAGCCTCCGCCCGGCTTGTGTCGGAGGCGGCTTGGCCTGCATCCTTCGCGGCATCCATCGGCAACTCCCCGGGACCATCTGTTCACCCGGGGTTCTAGGGCACGCCCGGAGTGAAAGCGAGGCCGCCGACCCGACAGAAGCGGGAAGTTGTCAGCGACGAAGCGCCTGCGCAGGCGAAAGGTTTCGCGGTTCCGCGACCGCTCAGGGATCGATGATCACCACGTCGTTGGCGTGGACACGGCCGAGCATGACGCGGGCGCGCTCCTCCAGCAGATCGCGATCGATCTGGTCGCTGCGCAGGAGGGCCACCCGGTGTTCCCAGATCGCCCGGTCCGCCTTGGCGGCGTTGAGCTCCTGGTTGAGCGCCCGGGCCTGGACCTTCAGGGCGCGCTTGGCCTCGAGGCCGCGGTTGCCGCTCTCGGCCTGATGCACGAAGAAGCCCACGACGAGGCCCGACACGGCGTAGAGGCCGAGGGGCATCAGAACAGCACGGACGCGACGACGGACCACCATGCGGGCACGATGCGCGCACAGGGTTAAGGAAGTCCTGACGCTCCGACGAAGATCACCATGCGGAGGGAGCCGCACAGCCGATGATGCGCTTCGATCTGGTCGATCTCTCGCTGTTCCGGCACGTGGTGGAGGCGGGCTCGATCACCCACGGCGCGGCGCGCGCCAACCTTGCCCTCGCCGCCGCCTCCGTGCGCATCCGCGCCATGGAGGAGACCCTCGGGGCCGCCCTGCTGACGCGGGGGCGCCAGGGCGTGGTGCCGACGCCCGCGGGGCGGTCGCTCCTCGCCCATGCCCGTGGGCTCCTCGACCGGATCGAGCGGATGCAGGAGGACCTCGCCGCCTTCTCGGGCGGTACGGTCGGGCAGATCCGCCTCGTCTCGAACACCAACGCCCTCACTGAATTCCTGCCCGAGGTCCTGAGTGCCTTCCTGGCCCGTCAGACCGGCGTCAGCGTCGACATCGAGGAGCGGACTTCGGACGAGATCGTCGGGCTGGTGGCCGAAGGCTCGGCCGATCTCGGCATCGTCGCCGGCACCGTCGATACCGGCGCCCTGGAGACCTATCCGTTCCGGCAGGACCGCTTCGTCATGGTGGCGGCCACCGCGCACCCCCTGGCGGCGCGGGCCTCCGTCGCCTTCGCGGAGGTGATCGAGCATCCCCTGGTCGGCCTGGACCGGACCAGCGCCCTCACCCGCTTCCTCGCCGACAAGGCCGCGCGCACGGGCCGGCCGCCGATGCGCCTCCGCGTGCAATTGCGCAGCTTCGACGCGATCTGCCGGCTGGTCGCCTGCGATGTCGGGCTCGGCATCGTGCCCGAGACTACCGCGGCCCGGGCCGCCCGCACCATGGCCCTCGCGATCGTGCCCCTGGAGGATGCCTGGGCCCTCCGCGACCTCACGATCTGCCTGCGCTCGCTGGCCGATCTGCCCCGGTTCACGCGGGATTTTGTGGCCCACCTGCGCGGTTGAGGCGGCTTTCGGACCCCGGGGGCTCCCATCCGGGGCGCGGCTTCGGTACAAACCGGCTTGGGCCCCCATTCGGGGGCACCATCGTTCGGGGGAGTTCGCCGGCCACATGCAGGATTCGACTTCCTCCGCGCCCGACACCTCCCTGGTCGATCCCGACGTCCACGTGGAGAGCTTCCGGCAGGCCCGCGAGGCCCGCCGGCTGGAACTCGTGGAGGATTACGTGGAGCTCATCGCCGACCTGATCGGCGATGGCGGCGAGGCGCGGCAAGTGGATATCGCCGCGCGCCTCGGCGTGGCCCAGCCGACGGTCGCCAAGATGCTCAAGCGCCTCGCCGAGGACGGCCTCGTGCAGCAGCGCCCCTATCGGGGCGTTTTCCTCACGGAAGCCGGGCTCGCTCTGGCCGTGCAGAGCCGCGAGCGCCACCGGATCGTCGAGCAGTTCCTCTGCGCGCTCGGGGTGAGCCCCGAGATCGCCCGCCGCGACGCCGAGGGCATCGAGCATCACGTCAGCGCCGAGACCCTGGAAGCCTTCCGCCTGTTCACGGCCCGATCCGCCTAGGGCCACCCTCGGAATCTGGTGCGACCTGTCAGGCCGGGGTGGCCTGGAGCGGGGCCGCAGGCTCGGGCATCGGCTCGCCGTCCGGCACCACATCCACCTCGACCTTGAGCTTCTGCGGGCCCGAGGAAGACACGATGCCGTCGATGGGGGAGACGTCGGTGTAGTCGCGGCCGCGGGCCACGACGATGTGATCGTCGCACATGCCGATGCCGTTGGTGGGATCCAGGCCGATCCAGCCGTCCCCGCACCAGACCGAGACCCAGGCATGGCTCGCATCGGCGCCGCGCAGGCGCGGGCGCCCGACGGGCGGGATCGTCCGGAGGTAGCCGCTGACATAGGCAGCCGGCAGGCCGAGGCCGCGCAGGGCCGCGATCATGATGTGGGTGAAGTCCTGGCAGACGCCGGCTCGGAGCGCGAAGGCCTCGGCGAGGGGCGTGTGCACGGTGGTGGCCTTGGCGTCGAAGGTGAAGTCCGTCCGGATGCGCTGCATCAGGTCGAAGGCACCGCCAAAGGCGCTTCGGCCCGGGGGAAAGCTCGCCCGGGCATAATCCGTCACCTCCGGCACCAGCGGCACCCGCAGGCTCGGAAACTGGAAGTGAACCGGACGGTCCGGACTGAGGCCGCGCCCGTTCACCGCCTCGTCGCGCACCTGCTCCCAAGGGGCGCCGGATTCCAGCGCCGGCAGCGGATCGCGCTCGACCCGGACCCGCGACAGGGCCTCGACCCGCAACTCGGTATGGGGCGCGTCGATCGTGACCGCAGTGGCGTCGAGGCCGAAATAGTCGCGCCGGACGATGCGGGTCCGTGGATCGGGCGTGATCGTGAGGCTGCTCTCCAACACCGTCTGACCCTCCCCGTCGCGCGGGCGCAGGCGCAGGGTGCAGCGGGCGAAGCGCACGGGGCGGGCATAGCGGTAGGTGGTGAGGTGGCGCAGCGTATAGATCACGCGAGCCCCACGAGCTTTTCCGGCCGCAGGGCATGCGGCCCGTTGGGGAAGTAGCGGGTGGCCACGGCGTCGGCCAGGCCCTCAACCTCATTCTCCAGGCGCATCAGCGCGGCGCCGTCGAACTCCGCCGCCTCACCGGTGGCGAACTCGGCCGCGAGCCTGGCGGCGATGCGCTGATGCGGCTCGGGCAATCCGTCGGCCCGCAGAACGGGAAGCTGGCCGAGATGCTGGGTGATCGCCTCCAGCTGGAAGGCGACCGAGCGCGGATTGAACGGATCGAGGAGCACCATGTCGCGCACGGGGTCGAGGGCCACCCCCTGAAGATAGCGCGCGCCGAACGAGACGTGCGAATCGCACAGGGACAGCATCACGCCGAGGTCCTCGGCGGTGGCACCGTCCCCGGCGAAGCGGGTGGCGAAGGTCAGGGTGTTGATGGCGCGCTCGATCCGGCGACCGAGATCGACGAAGTGCCAGCCGGTGGTGCGGTTCATGTTCTCCTGGGCGAGCCCCGAAAGCGCCGCGATGTGGCTGAGGGCCCGCTCGGCGAGGCCGAGGAGGTGCGCCTCCGGCAGGGCCCGCCCGGCCTCGATCTCCAGGACCTCCTTCAGGTCCGCGAGCGCCCGCCAGGCCTCGCCGGAGAGACGCTCGCGCAGGGTGGCGGCGTTGATCCGCGCGGACAGGCTGTGGCGCAGGGCCGAGCCGTAAGTCTCTTGGCCGCCGAGGGCCTGCTGCGCCAAGGCGGCGGTGGGCAGGTCGGGCGCCGCGATCGCCCCCCACTCGTCGAGGAGCGCCCGGATCCGCAGCGCGGTGGGCGCCTTCGCGTCGCCCGCCCGGTCGGCGATCACCCCGGACCCGACATTGCCGAGATGCGCCAGGACGAGACGGATCACCGCCTCGGCCCGCTCGACGTAGCGCCCGAACCAGAACAGGTTGTCGGCGGCCCGCGACGGCAGGTGACCGGCGATCCGGCGCACCCGCGCCGGCCCGGTCTGGATCAGGGAGACCGCCTCCACCGGATCGCGCGACAGGATCCAGACATCGGCCGACTTGATGCCGGCGCGCATCTCCAGAGGCTCGACGTCGGGCCGCTCCGAGATGCGGCAGAAGCCGCCCGGCATCACGCGCCAGCCCTCCGGCGTCGCTGCCGCGAAGACCCGCAGCACGAAGGGACGCGGCACCAGGCGCAGGGAGCCGCCGGTGGATTCCCAGCCCGGCATGGTGGCGAGGGGCATCGTCTCCTGGGCGACGTAGTCGAAGGGCCGGTCGCGCAGGGCCGCACCGAGGCGATCACGCGCGGCATCGAGAGCGTGCGGGGCCAGGATCGCGTCGCGCACAGCCCCTTTCGGCGGCGTCGCCACCGGGCGCAGGCTCAGGCCGGCGAGGCTGTCGCGGATCTCGGCCAGGGCTTGCGGATCGCCGCACCACCAGGTCTTCGGCCCGTCGAGTTTGAGGCCACGTCCGAGGAAATGCCGCGCGATGCCGGGCAGGTAGGCCGCGAGCGCGCCGGATTCGAGGATGCCGGAGCCCGGCATGTTGCCGACCACCAGGTTGCCGTTGCGCAGGGCTTCCACCAGACCCGGGACGCCGAGGCGAGAGGCCGGGTTGAGCTCCAGGGGGTCGAGGTAATCGGAGTCGATGCGCCGCCAGAGCACGTCCGCCCGCTTGAGGCCGGAGACCGTCCGGATGTGCAGGGCCCCGTCCTGCATCACGAGGTCGTCGCCCTCCACCAGGAGCAGCCCGAGGTAGCGGGCGAGCGCGGCCTGCTCGACGTAGGTCGAGCTGAAGACGCCCGAGGTCAGCAGGCAGATGCGCGGATCGCTGCGCTGCGCACCCACCGCGAGACCATCGCGGAAAGCCTGGAAGAACGAGGCCAGCCGCTCGACCTGCAGGTCGGCGTGAAGGTCCGGGAAGGCGCGGGTGAGGACGAGCCGGTTCTCCAGGGCGTAGCCGGGCCCGGAGGGCGATTGCGTCCGGTCGGCCAGCACCCGCCAGCGCCCGTCGGGTCCGCGCGTCACGTCGGCGGCATAAAGCTTGAGGAAGCGGCCGCCGGGCGGCGTGACGCCGACGAGGGGACGCATGAATTCCGGGCTGCCCGCCACCACCGCGGCCGGCAGCAGGCCTTCGGCCACGAGGCGCTCCGGTCCGTAGATGTCGGAGAGGATCGTCTCCATGAGCTCGGCACGCTCGACGATGCCGGCGCTCAGTGTCTCCCAATCCGCCTGCTCCAGGACGAGCGGGAGCGAGCCCAGCGGCCAGGCATGCTCGCGCTTGTCGCCGTAGATCCGGTAGGAGATTCCAGTGTCGCGGATGCGCCGGACCGCCGAGATGAAGCGGGCGCCGATCTCGACCTCGTCCATGCCGCCGAGCTGGTCGAGGAACCGCGGCCAGGCTCCCTTCGGGCGGCCGTCCGCGTCCATCAGCTCGTCGGGAACGCCCTGGTGCGGCCGGTATGCGGAGGTCCAGCGCGCGAGGCGCTCGGCCCGTCCCTGACTCTCCGCTGCGGCCGCTGCGCTCATGGGGACGTGAAGCCCGGGGGTGCGGGAGTCCGGAGGTCGAGCGTCATCGGGAACTCGCGGTTGGTTTCCTCGGGTGGCATCGCGATCTTGCCCGGCGTGTGGCCGTGGGCCTGGAAGCGCGCGAGGCGACGCCCCTCCGCCTCGTAAGTGTTCACCGGGAAGGTCTCGTAGTTGCGTCCGCCCGGGTGGCTGACATGGTAGCGGCAGCCGCCCAGCGACCGGCCGCTCCAGGCGTCGAGGATGTCGAGGGTGAGCGGCGAGTGCGCCGGAATCGTCGGGTGCATCGACGAGGCCGGCTGCCAAGCCTTGAAGCGCAGGCCCGCCACCGCCTCACCGGCGGTCCCGGTGCCGGTCATGGGCAGTCGCCGGCCGTTGCAGGCGATGATGTGCCGACCGGGCACGTAGCCCTCGACCTTCACCTGCAGCCGCTCCACCGACGAGTCCACGTACCGCACCGTTCCCCCGATCGCGCCCTCCTCGCCCAGCACGTGCCAGGGTTCGAGGGCCTGGCGGAGCTCCAGCTTCACGCCGCCCTGCTCCACCGTCCCGAAGACCGGGAAGCGGAACTCGCGCTGCGCCACGAAGGCCGCCGGGTCGAAGTCGTAGCCGGCTGCCCGAAGGTCTTCCAGCACGCCGAGGAAGTCGGCCCACAGGAAGTGGGGCAGCATGAATCGATCGTGCAGGCCCGTGCCCCAGCGGACACAGCCACCCTCCTGCGGTTCGCGCCAGAGCCAGGCGACGATCGCCCGCAGCAGCAGTTGCTGCGCCAGGCTCATGCGCGGATCCGGCGGCATCTCGAACGAACGAAACTCGAGGAGCCCGAGGCGGCCGGTCGGTCCGTCCGGCGAGTAGAGCTTGTCGATGCAGATCTCGGAGCGATGGGTGTTGCCCGTGACGTCCACGAGGATGTTGCGGAAGATGCGGTCCACGAGCCAGCGCGGGATGTTGGGCTCCTCGGGCTTGGGCACCTGGGCCATCGCGATCTCGAGCTCGTAGAGTCCGTCGTGGCGCGCCTCGTCCATGCGCGGCGCCTGGCTCGTCGGGCCGATATAGAGGCCGGAGAACAGGTAGGACATGGCCGGGTGGCGCTGCCAGTACAGCACCAGGCTCTTCAGGAGGTCGGGCCGCCGCAGGAACGGCGAGTCGTCGGGGGTCGCACCGCCCAGCACCACGTGGTTGCCGCCGCCCGTACCGGTGTGGCGGCCGTCGGTCATGAACTTCTGCGCGCCGAGGCGGATCTGCCGGGCATCCTCGTAGAGGTCCGTCGTGATCCGCACGGCGTCGCGCCAGCCCGCGGCGGGATGCACGTTGACCTCGATCACGCCCGGATCGGGGGTGACCTTGATGACGTTGAGGCGCGGATCGAAGGGCGGCTCGTAGCCTTCGATGTGGAGCGGCTGTTTCAGCTCGGCGGCCGTCGCCTCGAGATGGCCCAGGAGCTCCAGGTACTCGTCCACCCGCTGCAGCGGCGGCATGAAGACGTGCAGGATGCCGTCGCGCGGCTCCACCGCGAAGGCGGTGCGCACGGCGACGCCCATCACGCCGGAGCCGTTGACGGTCTTGGTGCCGGGATGACCCTCGGGGAGCGGATCGCGGGCCTCCAGCGTGTCCTGCGGCTGGTAGTACGGGTAGTGCTCCGGCGGCACGAACGGCAGCGAGGACAGGGGCAAACGGTAGCCCACGGGCGAGTCGCCCGGCGTCAGGAAGGCGTGGCCGCGGCGGAACTCCCAGGGCTCCGAGATCCAGAGCCGGTCGGAATCGCTCTCCTTGCCGGTGGGCAGGCTCGCCAGCGGCAAGGCGTAGCCCGCGGCCTCGCCGAGACCGCGCGCGAAGACTCGCGCCATGCGGGCATTGGTTTCCGGGTTCGGATAGTGCGGCTCCGCCGTCGTGACGTTGGGGGGCAGCTCGTCGCGCTTGTCGTACCAGTAGACCGGGTCTTCGAAGGCCGGGAAGACGTAGGCCCCGAGCCCCAGGCGCTTGGCGACGCCGTCGATGAGGGCCTTGGCCCTGTGGATGTTGGCGTCGCGCGGGCCGTCCTCCGGGGCGATCAGGCCGGCATCCTTCCAGATCGGCACGCCGTCCCGGCGCCAGTACAGGGCGAAGGCCCAGCGCGGCAGGCTCTCGCCCGGATACCACTTGCCCTGGCCGTAATGCAGCATGCCGCCGGCGGCGAAGCGATCCCGCAGGCGGCGGATCAGCTTGTCGGCGAGGCCGCGCTTGGTCGGGCCGACGGCGGCGGCGTTCCACTCGGGCGATTCGAAGTCGTCGATGGAGACGAAGGTCGGCTCTCCGCCCATAGTCAGGCGCACGTCCTGCTCGGCGAGGTCGGTGTCGATGCGGTCGCCGAGGGCGTCCATCGCCGACCAGACCTCTTCGGAGAATGGCTTGGTGATGCGGGGCGCCTCGGCCACGCGGGTCACCGTCATCTCGAAGCCGAACTCGACGCCCGCGGGCTCGGCCAGGCCGGAGATCGGCGCCGCGGAGGCGTAGTGCGGGGTTGCTGCCAGCGGGATGTGACCCTCGCCGCAGAGGAGGCCGGAGGTGGCGTCGAGGCCGATCCAGCCGGCGCCGGGCAGATAGACCTCGGCCCAGGCGTGGAGGTCGGTGAAATCCGTGGTGGTGCCGGCCGGCCCGTCGACCGCGGTGGTGTCGGGGATGAGCTGGATCAGGTAGCCGGAGACGAAGCGGGCCGCCATGCCGAGGCGGCGCAGGATCTGCACCATCAGCCAAGCCGAGTCGCGGCAGGAGCCGCTCTTCAGGGTCAGGGTCTCGGCGGCGGTCTGGACGCCGGGCTCCATGCGGACGCCGTAGGTGATCGCCTGCGCCACCTGGGCGTTCAGGGCGACGAGGAACAGAACCGTGTTCTGCTCGGCCGGCAGGTGCTCCAGGAAGGCGTCCACCTCCGGCGCCATGGCGTCGTCGAGGACGAGGTAGGGCTTGAGCTCGGCCGTGAGGTCGTCCGCGTAGGTGAAGCCGCGGGTCTGGGCATAATCCTCGACGAAGAAGTCGAACGGATTGATCACCGACATGTCGGCGGTGAGGTCGACCTCGATCTTCAGCTCGGTGGTCTTCTCCGGAAAGACCAGCCGGGCGAGCCAGTTGCCGTTCGGATCCTGCTGCCAGTTGATGAAGTGGTTCTCGGGCAGAACCTTCAGCGAATAGGCCGGGACGGCGGTCCGCGTATGCGGTGCCGGGCGCAGGCGGATGACCTGAGGCCCCAGCGTGATCGGCCGATCGTAGGTGTAGTGGGTGACGTGGTGCAGGGCGGCTTTGATCGACACGGGGGCTCCCGCTGTGACTGGACAGGGCGCCGGGCGGGCAAAGCGGCACGCGCCGGCGGCGGAGGGACGGGGCACCACCCTGCGGTGCTCCGAAGAAAGCTTCACCAGAGACATACGCCAACGGAGACCCGCAAGCGATGCCCTTGCGCGCGGGAACCCGGAAGGTCACCCGGCGACGGCCCCGTCCGCGCGCCGGCGGATGGCCAGGACGGGGATGTCTCGTGGTGGCCTGCAAGTTTCGTGCTCCGGCGGTTCCGCGATCCCGGCCGGGCCTGGGAGCCGGAACTTCGGTCTTCCCCCACGCTTTGCCACCCTATTGCGTGCGGATAGGCTAAGAAGGTTCCTTCACGGGCGGTATGCGACGCTCCGTGGGCGGACAGGAAAGGCGTCTCCCGACGGCTCCATGAAAATCTTCCAGTGCCAGGCTTGCGACCAGCCGATCAGCTTCGAGAGCACCCATTGCGAGAGCTGCGAGCGCCGGCTGGGCTATGTCTGCGACGTCCACGAAATGTCGGCGGTGGAACCGGTCGGCGGCCTCTGGCACGCCTATGCCAATCCGGGCCGCAAGTACCGCTTCTGCGCCAACGCCGATCACGACGCCTGCAATTGGCTGATTCCCGAGGATTCTCCGAACCGCTACTGCATCACCTGCCGGCACAACCACGTGGTGCCGGACCTCTCCATCGCCTGGAACCTGACCCGCTGGCGCCAGATCGAGGCCGCCAAGCACCGGCTGTTCTACTCGCTCCTGCGCCTCGACCTTCCGCTGATGACCCGGGACGAGAACCCCACCACGGGTCTGGCCTTCGATTTCCTGGTCGACCCCTCCGAGAGCTATCAGATCGGGCCGCCGGTCCTCACGGGCCATCGCAGCGGCCTCATCACCCTCAACATCGCGGAGGCCGACGACGTCGAGCGCGAGCGCCGGCGAATGCTGTTCGGCGAGTATTACCGCACCCTGCTTGGGCATTTCCGTCATGAGATCGGACATTACTTCTGGAACGTCCTGGTGCGCTTCGACCAGAGCCTGTGGACATTCCGATCCCTGTTCGGGGACGAGCGACTGAACTATTCCGGCGCCCTGCAGCGCCACTACGCGCACGGAGCTCCCCCGGACTGGGAGGAGAGTTACGTCAGCGCCTACGCCACCGCGCATCCCTGGGAGGATTTCGCAGAGACGTGGGCACAGTATCTCCACATCGTCGACACGCTGGAGACCGCCAGCACCTTCGAGATGCACGTGCGCCCGCGCCTGCGCCACGGCTCGTCCGAGCCGGTGGTGATCGACTTCGATCCCTACCGGACGACGGATTTCAGCCGGATCGTGGAGGCGTGGCTGCCCCTGACCTATGCGGTGAACTCGCTGAGTCGCAGCATGGGCCAGCCGGCCCTGTTCCCGTTCAAGCTGACGCCAGCGGTGATCGCCAAGCTGTCCTTCGTGCACGAACGGATCGAATCGGTCCGCTGCATGGGCAGCCCCGATGCCGATACGGCTGTCCTGAAGGCCGTCATCACGGGCTTGCGCCAGAAGGTGGCGGCCCCCAACGCCTGAGGGACCAGTACCGACCGGATCCGAGCGATCAGGCCGGCTCGATGGTGCGGGGCCGGCCCTCGTCGTCGATGGCCACGAAGGTGAAGGTCGCTTCCGTCACCTGCTCGCGGAACTGGGTGCGGAAGCGTCGCGCCCAGGCCTCGACCTCGATCTTCATGGAGCTTCGCCCCACCCGGTCGATCCGGGTGTAGACGCAGAGGACGTCGCCGACCCGTACGGGGCGGATGAAGGTCATCGCATTCACCGCGACCGTGACCGCCCGGCCCTGCGATCGCTCGACGGCGGCGATGCCGCCGGCCTGATCCATCTGCGACATGACCCAGCCGCCGAAGATGTCGCCGTTGGCGTTCGTGTCGGCCGGCATCGCGATGGTGCGCACCGTCAGGTCACCACTCGGGCGCCGCGCCTCGTCCGTCTCCGCCATGATCCCGCTCATCTCCCACCCTCAACCGCCCGCACTGTAGGCCGATGCCGGGCCCGTTGCCGAGGCATCGCGACCGCCTTCAGGGCATCACCTCGGCATATTTCAGGGCACCGGCCAGGATGATCGCGCCGGCAGACAGGAAGACCTCGAGAGGGATCGACTCCCAGAGCGCGCGCGCCTCGGCGCGGCGGGCTGCAAGGACGTTCATGGCGTAACCTCCAATGCGCGCCGATCCGACGCCGGCCGTCATCTGTTGCGGCAACTTATCGCCTGTTGCGGGTCGTTCACAGCCATCGAGGTGAAATTTACTGCTGAAAACGCAAACGGCCCGTCCCCCGCCGAAACGGGAGCCGGGCCGTCCTGGGCGGCGCGTCCGTCACCGGACGCGACCGAATTCTTAGTAGTAGAACCGGCGCGGGCCGTAGAAGCGACGCGGACCGTAGAACCGACGCGGGCCATAGAAGCGGCGCGGGCCATAGTAACGCCGGCCGTAGAACGGACGCGGGCCATAGAAGCGACGCGGGCCATAGAAGCGGCGACCATAGCCATAATACTGGACCGTCTGCACCGCGGCCGGGGCAGCCTCGCTCTGCAGGGCAAGGGCAGGACCGACGGGGGCGGCCGAAGCGCCCTGTGGCGCGGTGGCGGCAAAGCCTAGGGCCAGCAGCGCGGCCAGCACGAGTTTCCTCAGCACGTTCTCAACTCCCTGAATTCTGTCGAGTCTCGACTCCCCGGCATCCCTCGTCACGAGGCCCGGATGCAGCAAACGCACGAGGGGCGAAAGCGTTTCCCTCTGCCCCCCAAGCGTTGCCGTGATGGTCAACGAAGCCCTGCGCGGCGTTCGTCAGGCGATCTTCAGGGTCATGTCGACAGTTGGGGCGGCAGCACTGCCCTTCACCAGGGCGATACCGTGCTCGCAATCCTCACGACGCACATAGGCCTCGGCCGAATCTGCGACGACGTTTCCGTTCTGTGACCGCAGGCGCCAGCGCCAACCGCCAGCGGGATCCCGGTAGAGTTCAAACCGCATCGCCGAAGCCTCCGAAGACGCCGGGCCTGCCGCCCGGCTCCTGTGATGTGGCCCCGCGCCGCGCCTTGGCAATGCCTCGGGGACCGGACGCGAAAACGCCGCCCCGGAAGCCGGGACGGCGCTCTCAAACGTCAGGCGGAGGGATCAGGAGCGCGGGCCGCGATCCAGCCAGCCGATGGCGCGACCCTCGCCGCTGCCCTGCGGGCGGGGAGCCCGGGGGCGCTCGCCGCGCGGCTCGGTGCGGGCTTCGCCCTGGGCAGCCGGTCGACGATCGCCACGGCCGTCCTGCGGACGGGCGGCGCCGTCGGAACGGCTCGGGCGTCCGGACCCGCCACGGTTCTCACCGCCGCGACCTTCGAAGCCACGCCCCTGGCCGGGACGGCCACCCGGGCGGCTGCTCGGGCGCTGGCCCTGGCGCTGACCGGGACGCTGGCCGTTCGGCGCCGGGCGGCGCTCCTCGGCCTGGGCAGTGTCGGCCGCTTCCTGTCGCGACGGCGGGCTGAAGCCCTCGGGGAAGCCGGCCACGGGGATCTTCTGGCGCGTGGTGCGCTCGATGTCCCGCAGGTAGGCCTTCTCCTCGTCGTTGCAGAACGAGATCGCGAGCCCGTTCGCCCCGGCGCGCGCGGTGCGGCCGATGCGGTGGACGTAGCTCTCCGGCACGTTCGGCAGGTCGTAGTTGATGACGTGGCTCACCGCCTCGACGTCGATGCCGCGGGCGGCGATGTCGGTGGCGACGAGCACCCGGCACGAACCGTCCTTGAAGGCGGCCAGCGCCCGCTCGCGCTGCGGCTGGGACTTGTTGCCGTGGATCGCCGATGCGTTGATCCCGACTTTTTCCAGGCCGCGGACGACGCGGTCGGCGCCGTGCTTGGTCCGGGTGAAGACGAGGACGCGCTCGATCGCCGGATCGCGCAGGATGTGGTTCAGGAGGGCCTGCTTCGCGCCGGTATGGGCGAAGATGACCTCCTGGGTCACCCGCTCGGCCGTGGTGGCCACCGGGGTCACGGCGACCTGGACGGGATCGCGCAGGTACTGGTCGGCGAGGCTGGCGATGTTCTTCGGCATGGTGGCCGAGAAAAACAGGCTCTGGCGCTCGCGCGGCAGCATCTTCACGATGCGCTTGAGGGCATGGATGAAGCCGAGGTCGAGCATCTGGTCGGCCTCGTCGAGGACGAGGATCTCGACGGCCTCGAGGGTCAGGGCGCGACGCTCGATCAGATCCATCAGGCGGCCGGGGGTCGCCACCAGGATGTCGACGCCGTTGGCCAGCGCCTTCTCCTGGCGGGAGATGGTGACGCCGCCGAACACCACGGTGTTGGTGAACGAGAGGTATTTTCCGTAATCGGAGAAGTTCTCGGCGATCTGGTTGGCGAGCTCGCGGGTCGGCGACAGCACGAGTACGCGGCAGCCGCGGCGGATCGGCCGGCGCGGGGTCTCGGCGAGGCGGTGCAGGATCGGGAGCGCGAAGGCCGCGGTCTTTCCGGTACCCGTCTGGGCGATGCCGCAGAGGTCGCGGCCCTGCATGGCGGGGGCGATGGCCTGGGCCTGGATCGGGGTCGGGCTCTTATAGCCCGCCTCTTCCAGGGCGCGCAGCACGGGCTGGGCGAGGCCGAAATCGGTAAATTGGGTCAAGGAGTAACTTTCAGGCAGCGGGACCGTGCCGGACGCCCTCGTGGGGAGGGGAATCGTCGAAAGAGGTGGTCGGTCCGTTGAGCTGGAGCCGCCCGCGTGCTGGGGCAGTCCGGGTGCATGCACGTTGAAGAGAGGGGCTCAGGTCGCGCGGGGCCCGCAGAAGCGATCCGGCAATCCGTCACGCAGCCCTCTCAAGCGGAACCATGAAGGCCGCTGACGCTGCACCTGCGATATGATCCTTCGCGGTTGCGAAGTCAATGGCCACGCCGCCGACGATGGAACCGGTCCGCGTCCACCGCCGGCCAAAGGGCGGAATGGCCAGAGAACGGATTGACGCGGCGGCAACACTGGCGTGTTACCTCATCCCACGCGCCGGACCGCCCGGCGCTTCAGGGGCCGGATGATCGCGCGTCACACCCTCACCTATGTCGGCTCGCGGGGTGTCGCCGCGGCCCTGAACATGGGCGCCCTCGCGGTGTTCACCCGGCTCGCATCCACGGACGTGTTCGGGCTCTACCTGCTCATCCTGTCCTGGGCGCTGGTGCTCTACAGCGCCACCTGCCAATGGCCGAAATTCTCGTTCTTCGCGCTCTATGCCGAGGATCGCGCGATCCTGCAGGTCGGCACCGTGGTGCGGCTCCTCGGCGCGATGGTGGCGCTCGCCGCCCTGATCGCGGCGTGCGCGGCCGGGCTCGGGCTGTTCGAGCCGCACGCCGCCCTCGCGATCTTCGCCGCCGTCTTCGGCATGATGGCCTTCGAGGGCGCCGCCGAGATCGCGCGGACGCGGCTGGAGGTCGGCGCGGTCGCCCTGTCGGTGGTGCTGCGCGCCGTGCTGGTCCTGGCCCTCGGCAGCAGCGCCCTCCTCCTCGGCGGCGGCGCGATCCCCCTGCTCCTCGCCACCGCGGGCGCCAACATCATCGCGGCCCTGCCCACGCTCTACGTCATCCGCAGCCTTCTGCGGGGCGGCGGCAGCTGGACGGAGGCGCGGCGCCTCCTCGCCTACGGCTGGCCCCTGGTGCTCTCCTTCGGAGCCGCCGCCCTGGCGCAGACCGCCGACCGGCTCGTCATCGGCGCCAGCATCGGCGTCTCGGAACTCGGGGCCTACGGCGCCTTCGCCGATTTCCTGCGCCAGAGCTTCGTCGTCTTCGGCGACAGCGTCGCCCTGGCGCTGATCTCGATCGCCAAGCGCGACGCCCGCGACGGCGGCATCGCCGCCGCCCGACCGGTGCTGGAGGACGCCATCCGCCTCCTCACCTTGATCGCGGCCTTCGGCGCGGTGTTCTTCCTCGCCTTCGACGGCCTGCTCGTGACCCTGCTGCTCGGGCCGGATTACCGCGAGACGGCCCTGCGGGTGGCGCCGCTTCTGGTGGCGGCCAGCATCCTGCAGATGTTCCGGTCGTATTATTTCGGGCAGGTCATCTACTTCACCCAGAAGAGCCAGCTCGATGCGGTCGCATCGCTGACGCTGCTCGTGGCGATTGGCGGGCTCTCGGCCCTGCTCATCCCGCGCTACGGCGTCGAGGGGGCGGCCATCGCCATGGCGACCGGCCAGGCCCTGGCCTGCCTCGTCTTCATCCTCGGCTCGCGCGAGCGCTTCCGCATGCCGGTGCCCCTGCGCGACCTCGCGGTGATCGGCGGCCTCGCCCTCGCCTGCGCTGTCGCGATCGCCGGGCTCGACCGACTCCCCCTGGATCCGGGCCTCGCCCTCGGCCTGCGGCTCACCTGCCTCGCCGCCGTCTCCGCCGGGACCGCCTGGGCGTTCAATATCCTGGGCATCGCCGATTTCGCGACCCGCCGGTTCGGACGCGCCGCCTCATGAGCCGCTCCGCCCGGCGACAGGTCGCGACCCCCGACGGCCTCGTGGTCGCCCTGCGCCCCCTGGCGGCCGACGCGCCCTGGATCGCGGCCTGGCACGATCTCAGCCGCCGGCCCCTCGTCGACAACCTGTTCTACGATCCCGATTACGCCCTGCCTGCCGCCGACGCCTTCGGCCGCGGCGTACAGGTCGCCCTGGTCGGTGACCGCGCTCCCGAGGAGCCCGGCCTCCGCCTCGTTGCAGCCTGGCCCCTGCGGGTGAAACGCTGGCGCTGGGGTCTGCCGCTCCTGCTGGCCATGGGCTGGATGCATGATTTCGGCATCTTCGGCGCCCCGCTCCTCGACGGCGCCGAGCCGGGGCGCGCCCTCGACGCCCTGGTCTTCGGCCTGCGCCGCCTGATCGGCCCGCGCCTGATGCTGACCCACGTCCCGACCTCTGGCCCCTTCGCGGACCTGCTCTCGGACTGGCTCAGCCGCAACCGCCTGCGCCACGCCCGCTTCTGGGCGCACGAGCGCGCCTTCCTCGACCTGACCGGCCGGGACGCAGCGACGCGCGCCGCCTATCTCGGGCATCTCTCGTCCCGCAAACAGCGCAAGCTGCGACAGGCCTGGGACCGCCTGAGCGCGGACGGCCCGGTCACCTTCGAGACGATCCGCGAGCCGGCCGCTCTGTCGGCGGCCATCGACGACTACATCGCCCTGGAGGGCGCCGGCTGGAAGGGGGCGCGCGGCACCGCCATCGCGGGCGACGCGGTCCAGACCCGGATGATGCGCGCCTTCGTCGCCCGCCTCGGCGCGCGCGGGTCAGTCCGCATTGACCGCCTGCGCCGGGACGGGCGCACGCTGGCCGCCGTGGTCAGCTTCACGACGCGCGGACAGCTCTGGAGCCTCAAGATCTCCTACGATTCCGCCGTTGCCCGGCACTCGCCCGGGGCCCTGGCCTTCCACCGCCTGACCCAGGCCATCCTCACCGAACCGGCCCTGATCACGGCGGATTCCTGCGCCCCGCCGGACTATCCCCTCGCCGAGACCTTCTGGACCGAGCGGCTGGCCCTCGCCCATATCCTGGTCGAGGCGCAGGGCGGTGACCGGTTGTTTCCCCTCGCCGTCCGCCTGGAGGGCTGGCGGGCCCGGGCCAATCTGTGCCTGAAGGCGTGGCGCGATCGCCGGCGGACCCGCCTGTCCAGCGCTGCCGCGGCGCGGGCGCCCGATCCCGAGGCCTGACGGCGCCCCACACGCGTCAGGCCGCCCGGACCGCCGGCTCCGGCGCGTCCGACAGGTCGTGGGTGAGTTCGACCGCCTCGGCGATGAAGCGGCGGCGGACCGCGCCGGCATAGGGGTTGGCCCGCTCGATGGCGTCGAAGACCTCCGGCGCGTCGTGGCGCACCATCTCCACCGCCTGCATCAGCAGGTCGAAACTCCGAGTGGTTAGGCGGGTCGGAAGCGGCGCCATGCGCACCATCACCTTGGCGATGAGGTGGGTCAGGCCCTGGACGGTCGCCGCGTCCCGATCGTGCGCTTCCGGCGTCGTCAGAATGACGTCGAGTCCGAGCCGTCGGCGCAGGAACGCGGCGACCTGTCGGGTCCGGCCGCCCCGCACTTCGCAGAGCGCGATCTTCAGTCCCCGGAGACCGTCGCGGGCACTCTGCGGCCCGAACAGCGGATGGGTGGCGACGATGGCGACGTGCGCCGGCAGCCCGTCGCGCATCGCCGCCGCGGAAACGGCTTTCACCGAGCCGACATCGAGGACGAGGGCGCCCGGGCGGAGATGCGGACCGATGGCCGCCACGATGCCGGGGATCGCCGGAACCGGCGCCGCCAGGATCACGACCGGGCAATCCGCCGCGGCGCGCAAGGAGCCAGGCACCACGTCGGGCCCGGGCTCGGCCGGCATTGCCGGATCGTAGGCGTGGATGAGGACGTAGGGTGCGAGGTGGCGCGCCACCAGGCGGCCGAAGGCGCCAAAGCCGATCAGGCCCAGGCGGGGACGGGAATTCTCAGGGGATTCGAATGGCACGGACGTGACCTCGGTGAAGGCCGGGCCGTCGACATGTGGTCCTGGAAAGAGATCAACCGCCGACGACGCAGCGATTGAGACATGACGAGCCCCGCGCCGCTAAGGATGCGGCGCCGGATACGACAGGGAGCGAACGGTGGTCGTCATGGTGGCGCGTGTCTAAGGGCGCACCGGCTGTCGCGTCAATGCCCGCGCCACGGGCCCGCGCGTGGACCGTCAGGCCGGCGCGTACTGCATCGCGCCGTTGCCGAAGGACCAGTTCTCCTTCACCACCTCGACGAGGTTGATGACGACGTCCTCGCGGCGGATGCCGGCCCGTGCGGCGATGCCGTCGGCGATCTGCCGGTACAGGGCGCGCTTGATTTCGACGGAGCGCCCGGCGTTCCAGGTGATCTGGATCATGACGAGGTCGTCCGTGTAGGTCACGCCGAGGTAGCCGGCCTCGGGCGCTACGATCTCCCCGGCCTCATGGCGGGTGATGATCTGAAATTTGTCGTTCTCGGGGACGTTCGCCGCCGCACGCAGCGCTGCATAGACCACGTCACCGATGATGTGGGCGCGGTCCGGCGGTGCAGCGCGGTTCAGGTTGATGCGGACGAGGGGCATGGCGATCTCCCGGTTGGCTTGCGTCTCTGGAGGCGGTCTCACCAGCCGAAGCGGGCGATCTCGCCGAGGCGCGCCTGTACGGCGGCCTCGTCGCGCCCGAGGGCGGCGGCGCGCTGGGAGAGAGCGTAGCACGTCGTGCAGAAGCCGACTTGCATCAGCGGGATGCCGTCCGCCCGGGCCCGCGACACCGACCCGATCAGACAGGCGATGACCGAGTCGCCTGCGGGGAGGCCGAGACAGTCAGCCCGCGGGCTACCGAAGAATGGCCGGTTCGGCCAGGCCAGCGACACGGTGGTGCCGCCGCGCCGGTCCGGCGCCGGAGGCACCGTGTAGCTGCGGACGAACAAGGCGGCGAACAGCAGCGCCAGGCCGGGCAGGATGAGGGCGCGCATGGCGAGGCCGCTCCGTCAGGCCGGCTCGTCGAAGCGGCTCCAGCGGAACACCTCCGTGCCGGCGCCGTCGATGACCCGCACGGCCTCGGCGGGCGCGCCGCTGCGCTGGGGCGCCAGAGCCCGGGCGAACAGGGTCAGGGCCCGTTCCTTGGCCGCCTCGACGGTGTAGGTGCGCACGGAGATGCGCTGGCTGACGGGATCTTCGCCGCGCGCACCGGCCTCGTCCTCCGAGGCGAGGACTTCGATGTGGTAGGTCTCGCGCGGATTCACGGCGGCTCCATCACGCTGGCACGACCCGCCATCCATAACCGCAGCGGCCGGGCGTTGGCACCACGGTTGAGTCGGCTGCGACGAAAAAGGCCGGGCCTCGCGGCCCGGCCCCGGGTCTGGATCGTGACGGGGCCTCAGCGCGCGGCAGCGCCGGGGGGCGGGGCGCTCGGTCCACCCGTGCCCGGCGCGATGGCACCGCCGGCGCTCGGAAGCGGGGCGGCATTCGGGTTGCGGACGGCGCCAGCGCCGGGAGCGGTCCCGGTGGTTGCGGGTGCGCGAGCGGTGCCGCCGCCGATGCTCGTCCCGGAGTTGCTGATCGTACTCTGACCGGAACCGGTCACCGAGGATTGCGCCTGGGCTGCACCCGAGAGGACGAGGCCGAGAGTGGCGTCGAGAGCGAGGGCCGGGATGCGCATGGCGGTGGTTCCTGGGCAGAGGCGGGATCGATCAGGGTCGACTTGAGTGTGCAACGCGGCCCGGGAACCGCGGGTTCAGATCGCAAAGCCGCCCGGGACGGGTGCAACCGGCTGCTGGATGTGGTTTGGTGGCCCCTCCCGATCACCCTCCTGGCGAGGCCGGCCGGACGCGTTCCGGCCCATAGACACAGAGAAAACCATGCCGACGACGCCCTTTGTCACGGCCGACTGGCTCCATGCCCGTCTCGGCGCGCCCGACATCGTGATCCTCGACGGGTCCTGGTACCTCCCCGCTCAGGGACGCGATGCCCGGGCCGAGTATCTGGCCGGTCACATCCCCGGTGCGATCCGGTTCGACATCGACACGATGAGCGACGAGACCGCGGCCCTGCCCCACATGCTGCCGCGCCCCGAGGTCTTCGCCTCCCGCATGCGGGCGCTGGGGATCGGCGATGGCGCCCACATCGTGGTCTATGACGGGATGGGCCTGTTCTCGGCGCCGCGGGTGCGCTGGATGCTGCAGACCTACGGACTCCGCGACGTGGAGATCTTGGAGGGCGGTCTCCCGGCCTGGGTGGCGGCGGGCTACCCCCTGGAGGACGGCGAGGGCCGCCCGCGCGCCCGGCGCCACTTCACCGCGCGCCTCGACCACGGCGCCGTGGCGGATGCCTCCGACATCGCCCGTGCCCTCGAAACGGGCAGCGCCCAGGTGGTCGATGCCCGCTCGGGGGCGCGCTTCCGCGGCGAGGAGGCGGAGCCCCGTCCCGGTGTCCGGCCCGGGCACATGCCCGGCGCCCGTAACGTCCACTACGCCGCGCTCCAGAGCGGGGGGCGCCTGAAGGACGAGGCGGCTCTGCGCGCGGTCTTCGCGGAGAACGGCGTCGATGTGGGCAAGCCCGTGGTCACCACCTGCGGGTCGGGTGTCACGGCCGCCATCGTCGGACTCGCGCTGGAGACCCTGGGGCGGCCGCCCCGCGCCCTCTACGACGGCTCCTGGTCGGAATGGGGCTCGGATCCCGCGCGTCCCGTCGCCACCGGCCCGGCCTAACGGGCCACCTTGCTGAACCCCGACCCTCCGGCGGTCCGTGACGCTGCGCCGGAGCGCCAACGCTCGCAGGGCCGCATCCACCTGCACGTCGCCTGCGCGGACGGACACGACACCCGCATCCTCGACATCGCCGAGGGCGGACCGTTGCGCCTGCGCCTGCCGCGACGTCCGAAGGGCCCGTGCGAGGCGGTGCTGCTCAACACGGCCGGCGGCATCGCCTGCGGCGATGCCTTTCGGGTCACCGCCGAGGTCGGAGCGGGGGCCGACCTCGCCCTGACCACGACGGCGGCGGAGAAGGTCTATCGCTCGGACGGTCCGGTGAGCCGGATCGCCACCGCGGTGATTGTGGGGCCCGCGGGTCGCCTCGCGCACCTGCCGCAGGAAACGATCCTCTTCGACCGCGCCGCCCTGGCGCGGCGCTTCGAGGCGGATCTGGCGCCGGGCGCCCACCTCCTCGCGTTCGAGGCCATCACCTTCGGGCGCACGGCCCGCAACGAGGCGATGACGCGGGGCTCCCTCTCCGACACCTGGCGCATCCGCCGCGACGGACGCCTCGTCTATGCCGACACCCTGCGCCTCGACGGTGCGCTCTCGGACCAGCTCGCCCGCACGGCGATCGGCAACGGCGCTCGGGCGATGGCGACGCTGCTCGACGTCTCGCCCGAGGCGGAGGGCCGGCTGGACGAGACGCGCACCCTCCTCGACGCGAATGCTGCGGACGGCGTCGCCGCGGCGGCCAGCGCCTGGAACGGGCATCTCGTGGTACGCCTCCTCGGCCGCGATCCGGACGCCCTGCGGGCCATGGCCCAGCGCCTCCTCACCGCCTATCGCGGGCGGCCCCTGCCCCGCGTCTGGCAGAGCTGAGCGTTCGGCTCCGGCGACCGCCATCGCGGCGGGCCGATGCCGGAGACGATCTCGTGCATCGAGCGACAAGGCTGTCTCGGACGGCACGAAGGATGCAGTGTCGGCGCGGATGCCGGGCCATGTCCGCGGGTTTCGGGGTGCCCCGGCGGCGGACCTCGTGCGGGACATCCCTGCTGCGCCGCGTCCGATTTCACGCGGTGGCGAGCTTGTCGGACCGATGTTGTTGCGTTGATCTTGGAGACCCGAACCCATGCTGCCCACGATCCTGGATCTCGCGACCCTGCGCGCGGCCTTCGCCTCCGGCAGCCTCGACCCGGTCGGCCTTGCCGAGATCGTTGCCGACCGGATGGCGGCCTCGTCGGACCCGGCGGTCTTCATCACGCCGGTGCCGCGCGCCGACCTCGTCGCGGCCGCCCGCGCCCTGCTGGCGGCGCATCCGGTGCCGAACTCCCTGCCGCTCTGGGGCCTGCCCTTCGCCGTGAAGGACAACATCGACGTGGCCGGCCTGCCCACCACCGCCGCCTGCCCGGCCTTCGCTTCTACGCCGGGGCGGGACGCCGTGGTGGTGGCCCGGCTGAAAGCGGCCGGCGCCCTCGTGATCGGCAAGACGAACCTCGACCAGTTCGCCACCGGCCTCAACGGCACGCGCTCGCCCTACGGCGCCCCGCGCAGTGTCTTCGACGCCGACTACGTCTCGGGCGGATCGAGCTCCGGCTCGGCCGTGGCCGTCGCCGCCGGGCTCGCCTGCTTCAGCCTCGGCACCGACACCGCCGGTTCCGGCCGCGTGCCGGCGGCCTTCAACAACCTCGTGGGGATCAAGCCGACGCCGGGGGCGCTGAGCACCACCGGTCTCGTTCCGGCCTGCCGGAGCCTCGACTGCATCACGGTCTTTGCGAGCACCGTCGGCGACGGCATCGCCGTACGCCGGATCGCCGAGGGCTTCGATCCCGCCGACCCGTATTCGCGCCCGGCGATCCCGCATCCGCTTCCGGCGGCGGGCCTGCGCTTCGGCGTTCTGGCCCCGGCCGAGCGCGAGTTCTACGGTGACACCGAGACGGCGGCCCTCTACGACGCCGCCATCGCGCGGCTGGAGCGCCTCGGCGGCGTCGCCGTGCCGTTCGACTACGCGCCGTTCCGGGAGATCGCCGCGCTTCTGTATGACGGTCCGTGGGTGGCCGAGCGGCTGGCGGCCGTCGAGGCCTTCCACGCCGACCATGCCGCCAAAATGGACCCGAGCGTGCGCGCCATCCTCGATTCGGCCCGTGCTTACAGCGCCGTCGACGCCTTCCGGGGCCGCTACGCCTTCGAGGCCCTGAAGCGCCGCACCGACGCGATCCTCGCCGGTCTCGACGTGCTGCTGCTGCCGACCGCGCCGACGATCTATACGGTCGCCGAGATGGCGGCGGAGCCCATCGTCCGGAACAGCCATTTCGGGCGCTATACCAATTTCGCCAACCTGCTCGGAATGGCCGCCATCGCGGTGCCGGCCGGGTTCCGCCGGGATGGCCTGCCGGCGGGCGTGATGCTGGTGGGACCCGGCTTCAGCGACGAGGCCCTGGCACCCTGGGCCGATGCCCTGCATCGCGACCTCGAGGGCGGCATGGGCGTCGACCGTGCCCGCGCGCTCCCCGACGAGAGCCGTGTGCCTCCCCTGCCCGCCGGGCAGATCCCCCTGGTGGTGGTGGGGGCCCATCTCACCGGGCTCGCCCTCAATCACCAGCTCCAGGAACTCGGGGCGACGTTCCTGCGCGCGACCCGGACGGCGCCCGACTACCGGCTCTACGCCCTGCCCGGCACGGTTCCGCCGAAGCCCGGCCTCGTGCGCGCGCCCGGGTTCGAGGGCCCCGGGCTGGAAGTCGAGGTCTGGGCGCTCGACCCGGCGGCCTTCGGGCGCTTTGCCGCCGCGATCCCCGCGCCGCTGGGCATCGGCAAGATCGCGCTGGCCGATGGCGAGTCCGCCTCGGGATTCCTCTGCGAGGCCCACGCCGTCGCGGATGCGCCGGAGATCACCCGGCACGGGGGCTGGCGCGCCTACCTCGCCGCGGGGCGCGCCTGAGGCGAGGGGGCCTGCCCTTGCGAGGGCCGGCGGCCTTGCCCTAAACCCCGGGGCACGGCAGGCCCTGCGCCCGCATCGAAGAGGATCCGGGTTTGCCGCGCACCCTACGCTGTCGCCTCGACGCCGTCAGCCAGATCGTGGCCGAGGGAACGCCCGACACGTGGCGCGCGACCGGGTCCGACCCACATTTCCGCCTCTGGCCTCCGGAGGGCCGCCGGCGCCATCGCGGCGGCTGGGTCCGCCTCCGCGCCGACGTCACCGCCCTCGACCGCACGAAGCTCGTCCCGATCCTCTACGTCGACGACGGCAAGGGGTTTCGCGAGACGCTGACCATTCCGCTGGAGGCCGATTCCAGCGGCGTCGACAATCTCGTGCGCCTGCCGCGCCGGGTCCGCGGCCTGCGCCTCGACCCGATGAGCGGCACCGGACGCTTCCGCCTCGCCGACGTCTCCCTGACCTATCTCGGCCCTGTGGGTGCGATCGCCGAGACCGCTCGCCGCCGCGTGCAGGCGCTGCCCGAAGCGGAGCGCGCGCCGACCCGCCTCCTCGCCCGCATCCACGCCGCCTGGCGCGAGAAGGGGGCCGCCGAACTCTGGCGCGATTTCCGGACGAGCGCCCGGCCGCGCCCGGTGCCGGCCTCCTACACGGCCTGGATCGACAAAGTGGAGACGCCGGCTCGCCTCGGTGTGGCGGCGATGCGCGCCGAGATCGAGGGCTTTCGCCTGCGCCCGCGCATCTCCATCGTCATGCCGGTCTACAACACTCCTCGGCGCTGGCTGGAAGCCGCCATCGCCTCGGTGCAGGCCCAGGCCTATCCGGACTGGGAACTCTGCCTCTGCGACGACAACTCGCCGAACCCGCAGATCTGGCCGCGGCTCCAGGCCTTCGCGGCTGCCGACCCGCGCATCAAGTTGCATCGCCGGACCACGAACGGACGCATCTCGGCCGCCTCGAACGACGCCATGGCGCTGGCGACCGGCGCCTACCTGACCCTGATGGACCACGACGACGCGATCCCCGACAACGCCCTGTACGAGTTCGTCCGCATCCTGAACGCCGACGACAGCGTCGACTTCATCTACTCGGACGAGGACAAGATCTCGATCGACGGGGTGCGCTACGAGCCGTTCTTCAAGCCGGACTGGTCGCCCGAAGCCCTCGAATCCTGCATGTATACGGCGCATCTGGCGCTCTACCGGATGGATATCGTCCGGCGGATCGGCGGCTTTCGCGACGAATGCAACGGCGCGCAGGATTACGACTTCGCCCTCCGCTACACCGAGCATGTCCGCAACGTCGTCCACGTGCCGAAGGTGCTCTACCATTGGCGGGCGATTCCGGGCTCCACGGCTCAGACCATGGACAACAAGGACTACGTCATCGCCGCGGCGATCCGTGGCCTGGAGGACCGGGCCCGGCGCACCGGTGAACTCGACTTCGCCCGCGCGAGCGCGTTCAAGGGCTGCTTCGAGATGCGGCGCAAGCTGACGGCGCGCCCCCGCGTCTCCATCGTGATTCCCACCGCCGGCCGCGACAGCCTCGTGGGCGGCCGCACCGTGGACCTCCTGGCTGCCTGCCTCGACAGCGTCGCCGCGAAGAGCACCTATCCCGACATCGAGTCCGTGGTGGTCGATAACGGCGATCTGCGCCCAAGCACCGAGGCGGCCCTGGCTCGCCACGGCGCCCGACGCGTGACCTGGTCGGAGCCGGTCTTCAACGTGGCCGCCAAGATGAATCTCGGCGCCGCCGCGGCGAGCGGCGAGGTTCTGGTCTTCCTCAACGACGACATCGCGGTCATCACGCCCGACTGGATCGAGGCGTTGTTGGCGCAGCTGCAGATTCCCGGCGTCGGCGCCGTCGGCCCCAAGCTCCTGTTCGAGACCGGCGAGATCCAGCATGCCGGCGTGTCGATCATCGACGCCACCCCCGACCATGTCCGGCGCGGCTATCCCGGCGACGATCCCGGGCACTACTTCTCCACCGTCGGCAGCCGGAACTACCTCGCGGTCACCGGGGCCTGCGTGATGGTGCGGCGGTCGGACTTCGACGCCATCGGCGGCTTCGATGCGGGTTTCGCCGTCAATTACAACGACGTCGATCTGTGTCTGCGGCTGCGCGAGCGTGGCCTGCGCAGCGTCTACTGCGCCCAGGCCAGCCTCTACCACTACGAGAGCCGCAACAGAGCCCGCACCGTCGATCCGGACGAGCACCGGCGGTTTCGCGATCGCTGGGCGGCGAAACTTCCCCACGATCCCTATTACGGCGCCTGGTTCGAGGCGCTGCCCCCGACCTTCGAACTCGACCCAGCGCGTTTCTAAGGCTTCGCGGCCGGCGAAGGCTGGATCGGAAAACCCCGAATTGCGAACCGCTCCAAGGTAGGATCATTGTCCCGCCGGACACGACGGGGTGGACCGAGGCATGCCAGCAGGGGCGTTCATGGGCGGGGAGGCGACGGTCGCGGTGACCGCGCTCCTGCTCGTGCTCTGCATGGGCCTCTGGGCGAGTGGCCTGATCGCCGAGATCATCACCGCGATGCTGTTCTTCGCCGGGGCGATGCTGTTCCACCTCGCGCCCCCCGCGACGGTGTTCTCGGGCTTCGCCTCCTCGGCGTTCTGGCTCGTCCTGAGCGGCATGGTGGTCGGTCTGGCCATGACGCGCTCGGGGCTCGGCGACCGCTTGGCGCGAAGCCTGTCGGGGCATCTCTCCACCTCCTACCCGGCCTTCATCGCCGGGATCGTCGCCCTGTCCTTCGCCGTCGCCTTCGTGATGCCGTCGAATCTGGGGCGGATCGCCCTGCTGGTTCCGGTGGTGCTGGCGTTGTGCGACGCCTTCGGCCTCGCGGGCGGGCGCCCCGGCCGCCACGGTGCGGTCCTGGCGGTGGGGCTCGCCACGCCGATCCTCTCCGCCGCGATCCTGCCCGCGAACGTGCCGAATCTCGTGATGGCGGGGACGGCGGAGACGCAGTACGGCCTCCACATCGCCTACCTGCCCTACCTCCTGCTGCACGCGCCGGTCCTGGCCCTGGCGAAGGGCGTCCTGCTGGTCCTGGCGATTCTCTGGATCTTTCCCGACCGGCTCGACCATGGCGAGAACGGGGCCGCCCTGGTGAAGGAGCCCCTGCGCCCCGAGGCGCGCCGCCTCGCGGTGATCCTCGCTGGAACCCTTGCGCTCTGGGTCACGGACAGCCTGCACCACATCGCCCCCGCCTGGGTCGGCCTCGTCGCCGCGATCCTCTGTCTGATGCCCCGCATCGGCGTCCTGCCCGCCGAGGCCTTCGGCGCGGTGAACCTGCGGACCTGCTTCTACGTGGCCGCGCTCCTCGGCCTCGTGGCCACCGTGAACGAGACCGGTCTCGGCGCCCGCCTGGGCCATGCCCTCCTCCACGTCGCGCCCCTCACCCCCGATGCGCCCGGCTACAATTTCGGGATTTTGACAGGTCTGGCGGCGATCCTGACCCTGGCGGTGACGGCCAACGGCGCCCCGGCACTCTACACGGCGCTCGCGGGCGAGATGGCCCGGGCCAGCGGCCTCGACCTGGCGGCCGTGGTGATGATCCAGGTGGTCGGCTACTCGACCCTGTTCCTGCCCTACCAGGCGCCACCGATCGTGCTCGCCGTCGATCTCGGCAAGGTGCCGCTGCGGGCGGCGACGAAGCTCACGCTGACGACGGGGCTCGTGTCCCTCCTCGTGATCGCGCCCCTGGATTATCTGTGGTGGCGCGCGCTCGGATGGCTGCCGTGAGGCGATTCGGACCGAATGACGATTTGGCGGTTGTGTCGCATGTGCACTGCGGCAAACTCGGGTTGCGCATTGGCGCCTGCCCGCTAGCACTTTAGAGACGATCCAAATTTTTCTTGGTGCGCCTTCAAATCCGGGTGCGCCGCCCAGTCGAGGACCTTCCGCACGATGGCTCCCACCGTCCGTCCCACGGTCGCCCAGCCGCTCTCGCCCCACCTCCAGATCTATCGCTGGACCTGGACCATGGCGATGTCGGTGTTCCATCGCATCACCGGCACCGCACTCTATGGCGGCTCGGCTCTGGTGGCGATCTGGCTGGTGGCCCTCGCCTCGGGTCCGGGCGCCTACGGCACCGTATCGTGGTTCTTCGGCTCGATCGTCGGGCGCCTGGTGCTGTTCGTCTACACCTGGATCCTGATGCACCACATGCTGGGCGGGCTGCGCCACTTCATCTGGGATCTCGGCTACGGCTTCGACCGCGCCCAGCGCATGGGCCTCGCCCGCGCCACCCTGATCGGCTCCGTCATCCTGACCGTCCTGATCTGGGCGCTCGCCCTGACCCTGCGCTGAGGAGGCGGACCGATGGTCGACAATCGCCAGAACACCAACGTCACCATGCGCACGCCCCGCGCCCGGGTGAAGGGCCTCGGGGCCTCGGGCCACGGCGCGGGCCATTTCTGGATCCAGCGCCTGACCGCCGCCGCCAACGCGCCGCTCATGCTGGCCTTCGTGGTGATCGTCGCCCTGATGGCGAACCGGCCCTACCCGGAGGCCATCGCGCTGATGTCGCACCCGGTGGTGGCGCTCATCCTGATCCTCGCCGTGATCTCGGTCACGGCCCATATGAGGATCGGCATGCAAGTCGTGATCGAAGACTACGTCCACGACAGGACGCTCAAGCTCTTGAGCCTGCTTGCGAACAATTTCTACGCGGTCATCGTCGCCGTGGCCTGCCTGTACGCGATCCTGCGCGTCAGCCTCGGCAAGCTCGTCTGACCCGCACCCCGAACCCGAAGGATCAGCCCATGGCCACCAACGGAACCAACGGCAACGGCACCCCCGCCTACACGATCAACGACCACACCTTCGACGTGGTGGTGGTGGGTGCGGGCGGCGCCGGCCTCCGCGCCACCGTGGGCTGCTCCCAGGCCGGCCTGCGCACCGCCTGCATCTCGAAGGTGTTCCCCACCCGCTCGCACACGGTGGCGGCGCAGGGCGGCATCTCGGCCTCCCTCGGCAACATGGGTCCCGACGATTGGCGCTGGCACATGTACGACACCGTGAAGGGGTCGGACTGGCTCGGCGACCAGGACGCGATCGAGTACCTCGTGCGCAACGCACCGGCGGCCGTCTACGAACTCGAGCATTGGGGCGTGCCCTTCTCGCGCACCGAAGAGGGCAAGATCTACCAGCGGCCGTTCGGCGGCATGACCACCGATTACGGCAAGGGCACCGCCCAGCGCACCTGCGCGGCGGCGGATCGCACCGGCCACGCCATGCTGCACACCCTCTACGGGCAGGCGGTGAAGAACCACACCAACTTCTTCATCGAGTACTTCGCCCTCGACCTCATCATGGATGAGGAGGGCCGCTGCCTCGGCGTCATCGCCATCGACCAGGCGTCCGGCGAGATCCACCGCTTCCGCGCCCAGATGACGATCCTGGCCACCGGCGGCTACGGGCGCTCGTACTTCTCGGCCACCTCGGCCCATACCTGCACCGGCGACGGCAACGCCATGGTGCTGCGCGCCGGCCTGCCCCTGCAGGACATGGAGTTCGTGCAGTTCCACCCGACCGGCATCTACGGCGCCGGCTGCCTGATCACCGAGGGCGCGCGCGGCGAGGGTGGCTATCTCACCAATTCCGAGGGCGAGCGCTTCATGGAGCGCTACGCTCCGTCAGCCAAGGACCTCGCCTCGCGCGACGTGGTCTCCCGCTCGATGACCATGGAGATCCGGGCCGGTCGGGGCGTCGGCAAGTCCAACGACCACATCTACCTGCACCTCGACCACCTCGATCCGGCCATCCTGCACCAGCGCCTTCCCGGCATCTCGGAATCGGCCAAGATCTTCGCCGGCGTCGACGTCACCAAGGAGCCGATCCCGGTGCTGCCGACCGTGCACTACAACATGGGCGGCATCCCCACGAACTATCACGGCGAGGTGCTGACCCTGCGCAACGGCAACCCCGACACCGTGGTGCCGGGCCTGATGGCGCTGGGCGAGGCGGCCTGCGTCTCGGTGCACGGGGCCAACCGCCTCGGCTCGAACTCGTTGATCGACCTCGTGGTCTTCGGCCGGGCCGCGGGCCTGCGCTGCGCCGAGATCGTCGAGCCGGGCGCCCGACAGATGGAGCTGCCGAAGGACTCCGCCGACAAGGCCCTCGGGCGGCTCGACCGCTTCCGCTACGCCAGCGGCGGCACGCCGACGGCGCAGCTGCGCGCCGAGATGCAGAAGACCATGCAGAACAACTGCGCCGTCTTCCGCACCGGCGAGGTCCTGGAAGAGGGCAAGACCCTGATCCACAAGGTCGCCGCCGGCATCCCGGACATCCACGTCAACGACCGCTCGCTGATCTGGAACACCGATCTCCTCGAGACCCTGGAATTCGACAACCTCATCGGCCAGGCCGTCGTCACCATGGAATGCGCTGCCAACCGCAAGGAAAGCCGCGGCGCCCACGCCCGCGAGGACTTCCCGGACCGCGACGACAAGGAGTGGATGAAGCACACCCTGGCCTGGATGGACGACACCTCCAAGCAGGTCAGCATCGATTACCGTCCGGTCCACACCTACACGATGTCGAACGAGATCCAGTACATCGAGCCGAAGGCGCGCGTGTACTGAGGCAACGACGTTCGTCGTTGCTCAGGCTGGTTCTCACGAGACGGATTTAGGCACGCCACACCATGGCTCAGTTCAATCTCCCCAAGAACTCCCAGATCACCGAGGGCAAGACCTGGCCTCGGCCCCAGGGAGCCAACAACCTGCAGGAATTCCGGATCTACCGCTGGAATCCCGATGACGGCAAAAATCCGCGCGTCGACGTCTACCAGGTCGACCGGGACGATTGCGGCCCGATGGTCCTCGACGCCCTGCTGTGGATCAAGAGCAAGGTCGACTCGACCCTGGTCTTCCGCCGCTCCTGCCGCGAGGGCATCTGCGGCTCCTGCGCCATGAACATCGAGGGCCAGAACGCGCTGGCCTGCACCATGGGCATCGACGAGTGCCAGGAGCACGCCAAGGGCAAGAAGACCGGCGCGGTGCGGATCTACCCGCTGCCGCACATGCCGGTGCTGAAGGACCTCGTCCCCGATCTGACGAACTTCTTCGCCCAGCACGCCTCGATCGAGCCCTGGCTCCAGACCGAGACGCCCGCCCCCGAAGGCGAGTGGAAGCAGACGCCGGAGGACCGGGCCCAGCTCGACGGTCTCTACGAGTGCATCCTCTGCGCTTGCTGCACCACCTCGTGCCCGAGCTACTGGTGGAACGGCGACCGCTTCCTCGGCCCCGCGGCCCTGCTCCAGGCCTATCGCTGGTTGATCGACAGCCGCGACGAGAACACCGGCGAGCGTCTCGACGCTCTGCATGATCCCTTCCGGCTGTATCGCTGCCACACGATCATGAACTGCGCCAACACCTGCCCGAAGAGCCTGAACCCGGCGAAAGCCATCGCCGAGATCAAGAAGATGATGATCGCCCGCGAGGTCTGAGGCTCGGCCCCGGTCACGACCGGACGACGTACGAAAAAGGGGCGCGCGGTCGACCGGACCGCCCGCCCCTTTTTCTTGGGCCGGTCTCGCCGGCGCCCGCCCTCGAAGGACACGGGGCTCCCCCGGGGGGGAGAGCCCGCCGCGCCGGCCTACTCGGCCGGGGCGTGATGGGGCACGTGCACGGCGCCCGGCTCCGCCGCGGGCTGGATGCCCTCGGTGGCGTCCTTGCGGCGGAAGAGGCGCATCACCACCACGAAGAACACCGGCACGAAGAGGACCGCCAGGACGGTGGCCGAGATCATGCCGCCGAGCACCCCGGTGCCGATCGCCTGCTGACTCCGCGATGCGGCGCCCGTGGCGATGGCCAGCGGCACGACGCCGAAGATGAAGGCCAGCGAGGTCATGACGATCGGGCGGAAGCGGAGCGTCGCCGCCTCGATGGTCGCGTCCACCAGCGATGTCCCGGGCTTCCAGAGGTCCTTGGCGAATTCCACGATCAGGATCGCGTTCTTGGCCGAGAGACCGATGATCGTGATGATGCCGATCTTGAAGTAGACGTCGTTGGGCATCCCGCGCAGGTACACCGCCGCCACCGAGCCGATCACCCCGAGCGGGATCACGAGCAGCACCGAGAACGGGATCGACCAGCTCTCGTAGAGGGCGGCTAGGCACAGGAACACGATCAGGATCGACAGGCCGAGCAGCAGCGAGGCCTGTGAGCCCGCCTGCTTCTCCTGCAGGGACTGACCGGTCCAGGCATAGCCGAACCCCTTCGGGAGCTGCTCCATCAGCCGCTCCATCTCGTTGAGCGCATCGCCCGAGGTGTAGCCGGCGGCCGGCTCGCCGGTGATGCGGACCGACTGGTAGCCGTTGAAGCCGATGATCTGGGCCGGGCCGACGCCCCATTTCAGGTCGGCGAAGGACGACATCGGCACCATCGTCCCCGAAGCGTTCTTCACCCCGTAGTTCAGGATGTCGGCCGCCTTCAGGCGCTGCGCGTCCTCGGCCTGGACGATCACGCGCTGCATCTTGCCCCGGTTCGGGAAGTCGTTGGTGTAGACCGAGCCGAGATTGACCTGGATGGTGTTGTTGATCTCCTCGAAGTCGACGCCGAGGGCGGCCGCCTTCTCACGGTCGATGACGAGTTCCGCCTGGGGCGCCGGGGGCAGGCCCTCGACATAGACCTTCTGCAGGACGGGGCTCTTGCGGGCGAGCGACAGCAACTGCTCCTGGGCCGCCATCAGGGCGGAGTAGCCCTTCTGCGCGCGGTCCTGGAGGCGGAAGCTGAAGCCGGAGGCGTTGCCGAGATTGTCGATCGGCGGCGGCTCGAGGGCCTGGATCACCGCGTCCTTGTAGGACGCCAACGCCTTGTTGGTGCCCTCGATCAGCTTGGCCGCCGAGTTGTCGGCATCGCGCTCGCCCCAGGGCTTCAGGGTCACGAAGGCCTGCGAGGTCACCTGTCCCTGGCCCGAGAACGAGAAGCCGTTGACGACGGTCACGGTCGCCACGCCGGGCTGGGCGAGAAGGTGTTCCTCGACCTTCTTCACGGCCGCCTCGGTGCGGTTGAAGGAGGAGCCCGGCGGGGTCTGGATGTCGACGGTGAAGAAGCCCTGGTCCTCCACCGGCAGGAAGCCCTCCGGCAGGCGGAGGAAGGCGTAGCCGAGGCCGATGACCAGGGCGAGGTAGACCAGCATGACCCGGCCGGAGCGCTTGATCAGCCCGGCGACGCCGCGCCCGTAGCGGGCGGTCTCGCGGTCCACCACCCGGTTGAACCAGCCGAAGATGCCGCCCTTCGAATGGCCGTGGCCCTTCTCGATGGGCTTCAGCAGGGTCGCGCACAGGGCCGGGGTCAGCGACAGGGCCAGCAGCGCCGAGAAGGCGATCGAGGTCACCATGGCGATGGAGAACTGGCGGTAGATGATGCCGACCGAGCCGGGGAAGAACGCCATCGGGATGAACACCGCGATCAGCACCAGCGTGATGCCGATGATGGCGCCGGTGATCTGGCTCATCGCCTTGCGGGTGGCCTCCTTCGGGGAGAGGCCCTCCTCGTTCATGATGCGCTCGACGTTCTCGACCACCACGATGGCGTCGTCGACGAGGATGCCGATGGCCAGCACCATGCCGAACATGGTGAGCACGTTCACCGAGAAGCCGGCGAGCAGCATCACCGTGCAGGTGCCCATCAGGGCGATCGGGACCACGATGGTGGGGATCAGCGTGTAGCGGATGTTCTGCAGGAAGACGAACATCACGATGAACACCAGCACCACCGCCTCGACGAGGGTGTGGAGCACCTTCTCGATGGAGGCCTCGACCGCCGGGGTGATGTCGTACGGGATGTCCCACTTCACGTTCGACGGGAAGAACTGGGACAGCTCCTCCATCTTGGCGCGGATGGCGGAGGCGGTCTGGAGGGCGTTGCCGTCCGGCGCCAGCGTCACCGAGATGCCCGCCGCCTCGCCGCCGTCGAGGCGGGTGGTGAACTTGTAGTCCTCGCCGCCGAGCTCGATCCGGGCGACGTCGCGCAGGCGCACGTTGGAGCCGTCGGAATTGGCGCGCAGCACGATGGCGCCGAACTCCTCCGGCGCGGTCATCTGGCCCTTCACGATGATGGGGAAGTTGACCGGGTTGCTCTGCGGGCTCGGCATGGCGCCGACGGCGCCGGAGGCGATCTGGACGTTCTGGTTCGAGATCGCCTTCGACACGTCGGAGGCGTTGAGCGACAGGCCGCGCAGCTTGTCGGAATCGATCCAGATGCGCAGGCTGCGCTCGGTGGAGTACAGCGTCGCGCGCCCGACGCCGGGGATGCGGCGGATCTCGTTGATGACGTTGCGGATGAGGAAGTCGCCGAGCGCGATCTCGTCCATCGACTTGTCGGGCGAGACCAGGGTGATGATCTGCAGGGTCGCGGCGGAGGCTTCCTCCACCAGGGTGCCCTGCTGACGCACCTCGGCCGGCAGGCGCGCCTCGACGCGCTTGAGGCGGTTCTGCACCTCGACGCCCGCGAGGCTCGAATCGGTGCCGGGCTGGAACTGCGCGGTGATCTCGACCACGCCGAAAGCGTCGCTGGCCGATTCGAAGCTGAGGATGTTTGCTGCGCCGTTGAGCTCATCCTCGATGAGCCGGGTGGTGCCGGTGTAGAGGTTCTCCACCGAGGCGCCTGGATAGGCGGTCGAGAGCGCGATGGATGGCGGCGCGATCACGGGATACTGCGCCACCGGCAATTGCGGGATCGTGAGCAGGCCGCCCAGGATGATGAAGAGGGCGACGACCCAGGCGAAGACCGGCCGGTCGATGAAGAAGCGAGCCATGGTTCAGCGCACCTGCGACACGGGCTTGGGGGAGGCCGCATCGGGCGAGGCCGCCTTGGGCGAGGCCGCGTTGGGCGCCCCGGGCTTCGGCGCACCCGTCGATTTGGTGGTCTCGGGCTCCGGAACGTCGGTGTCGCGGGGCTTCGGCCCGGAATCGGCGGTGGCGACCTTCAGCTCGACGGTCTTCACCTGCTGCCCGGCGGTGATCTTCTGCACGCCCTCGACGACCACGCGGTCGCCGGCCTTCAGGCCCGAGCGGATGACCCATTGGTTGTCGACCACCGGGCCGACCTCCACGGGCTGAAGCATCACCTTGCTGTCGTCGCGCACCACCCAGACCTCGGCCTTGCCGTCGTTGGTCCGCTGGATCGCCTGCTGCGGCACCGCGAGCGCATCGGTGTCGATGCCCTGCTTGATGCGGGCGCGCACGTACATGCCGGGGAAGAGCTCGTCATGGGGGTTGGGGAACAGCACGCGCAGGGTCACCTGACCGGTGCTCGGATCGGCCGTCACGTCGGAGAACAGCAGCTTGCCGGCCGAGCCGTAGAGCGTGCCGTCATCCATGATGAGGTGGACGTTGGCCGTGTCGGCCGAGAGACGCGAGAGCTCGCCGCTGGCGAGGTCGCGGCGCAGCTTGTTCAGCTCGCCCACCGACTGGGTGATGTCGACGTAGATCGGGTCGAGCTGCTGGATGGTGGCGAGGTTGGCGGTGCCGCCCTGCTCCACCAGGGTGCCCTCGGTGAGCAGCGCCCGGCCGATGCGACCCGAGATCGGGGCGCGGACATCGGTGTAGCCGAGGTTGAGCTTGGCGCGGTCGCGCGTCGCCTTGGCGCCGGCGACCTCGGCCTGCGCCTGCTTCAGGCCGGCATAGGCGGCGTCGTACTGGGCCTGACTCGCGGTCTGGCGCGAGAGCAGCTGTTCCAGGCGATCGGCCTGCTGTCCGGCGAGGACCTGCGCGGCCTCGGTCCGGGCCAACGCGGCTTCCGCGCTCTGGAGCTCGACCTCGAACGGCGCCGGGTCGATCTTGTAGAGGACGTCGCCCTCCTTCACGAGGCTGCCCTGCTCGAAGGTGCGCTTCACCACGAGGCCGGAGACGCGCGAGCGCACCTCGGCGATGCGCAGCGGCGCAACGCGGCCCGGCAGATCGCGCACGTAGGGAATCGGCTGCTCGTGGACGGTCACGATGTTGACCTCCGGAATGGGTCCCGGAACCGGCGCCGCCGCCTGCTGCTTCTGATTGCAGGCCGAGAGAGCGACCAGGACGACGCCCGCGGCGAGCGCGGTCGGCCGGGCCCCGAACAGGCGGTGGTTGAAAGACGTCACGATCGCGTCGCTCCTGCGAGATTCTGGCGGATGGCCCGCGTTGCGCGGGCCGGCGTCGCCGGGTTCAGGGGCCAGGGCCCGCCGCGGGCGGTTCGGGCCATGGCAAGCGCCGGACCATGTCGCATGGCCGGGCGCGGTGAGGGCGGTGATAGGTGTGGAGGCGTCGCCCACGCTGCCGCAGCGCGGGTCGCATCGCTCCGACCCGGTCCGAATCGTCCGATGACGATCCCGGGGATGCCCGACAATCTGGGCGTTCCGACGACACAGGTTGTATTCAACGCGAAAAGGTGACGTCGAATGCCGTGCGCGCCGGACGGCGGCAGACCGTTCAGGCCGGGCGGGTACGTCTGGGAGGGCGCTCGAGGGGGGCGACCGCGCGCGTCGCCGGGGCCGGCAGGAGGCGCGGCATCGCGAGGCGATCCGCCCTGTGCTTCGTCACGAGCGGGATCCGCAGGGCCGCGACGCTGCCGTAGCTGTCGTCGAGGTCGGCCATCGCGGCCGAGACGCGCAGGTTGCTGTCCCGGTTCTCCGGGAGCGCGGCCTGGGACATCACGGTCTGGCGGGCGAAGCCGTGTGGCACGTCCCCCGCCGTCCGCAGCAGCGGCAGGACGGCGCAAACGAGGAGCAGCAGCGCGAGCAGACCGGACGCCACCACCTCGACCGCACGCACGACCGGGCGCGCCGCCGTGGCCGCGGCCGATCCAGGGAGGCACGCGGTCGCCTTGGCGGCGCCTGCGATAGGGTCAGGGTTGGGTCTCACCACACCGAGTCTGGGGGTAAGCCGGCTTCGCCGCAAGTTCCTGCGGCATTGTGTCAGGTGCTGAGACGCACGCCCGGTGGCCCCCGGCCCGAGGGCGTTGCCGGGATCACACAGGGGCGGCGCGTTCGGTCCTGATGCGGTTGACCCCCCTCCCCCATCACGCCAAGGCTCGCGCCCCCGACCATAAGCCTCCGGGAAAGCCGGGCCCTCGCGCCCGCCCTTTGCCGGCTCTCGGCTGGAGGAGACGACCATGCAGACGCGCCGCGTTCTCGCCGCATCCGCCCTGGCGGCGGCCCTGACCGTATCGACCGGACCGGCCTTCGCCGGAAACCCGTTCGACAGCGGGCCGATCGCCGACTTCATGAACATCTTCAAGGAGCAGGCGATCCCGCGCGAGACCGTCGCCTGGAAGGGCACGGAGAAGCCCGGCACCATCGTGGTCTCGACCAGCCAGCGCCGGCTGTTCTACGTGCTCGGCGGCGGCCAGGCCGTGCGCTACGGGGTCGGCGTCGGGCGCCAGGGCTTCTCGTGGTCCGGCGAGAAGACCGTGACGATGAAGAAGGAATGGCCGGATTGGCGTCCGCCGTCGCAGATGCTGGCGCGCCGTCCCGACCTGCCGCGCTTCATGGCTGGCGGCCAGGACAACCCCCTCGGCGCCCGCGCGCTCTACCTCGGTTCCTCGCTCTACCGCATCCACGGCTCGAACGAGCCGGAGACCATGGGCGCCGCGGTGTCCTCGGGTTGCATCCGCATGACCAACAAGGACGTGGTCGATCTCTACGACCGCGCCAAGGTCGGGACCAAGGTCGTCGTCCGCAACTGAGGCGTCCGTCCGGCGCTTCCCCCCTCGATCTCCATCCCGCCTCCAGTCGGCCCTCACTGGACCATGACGTGAGGACGGGATGATCTTCGGGGTGGATATCGGCCTGATCGCGGGTCTGTTCGCGGTCGCGGTGGCGGCCGGCTGCGTCGACGCGATCGCGGGCGGCGGGGGCCTCCTGACCCTGCCGGCCCTGCTGCTCTCAGGCCTGGATCCCGTCTCGGCGATCGCCACGAACAAGCTCCAGGGCAGTGCCGGCGCGGTCTCCTCGACCCTGGCCTTCGCGCGCCGCCGCCTGATCCACTGGCCCGACGCCTGGAAGATCGCGCTCAGCGCCGGCTGCGCCTCGGTGGCGGGCGCCCTCTGCGTCAGCCTGCTGCCGCGCGCCCTGCTGGACGCCGCCGTGCCGATCCTGCTGGTGGCCATCGCGATCTACTTCGCGACCGCCAAGCGCATGAGCAACGAGGACGCCACCGCGCGGATCACCCCGAACTGGTTCGCCCTGACCTGGGCGCCGGCCGTGGGCTTCTACGACGGGGTCTTCGGTCCCGGTGCCGGCGCCTTCTACATGATCGGGTTCGTGACCCTGCTGGGGCTCGGCGTGGTGAAGGGCACCGCCCACACCAAGCTCGCCAATGCCGCGAGCAACCTCGGCAGCCTGGCGCTGTTCGCGCTGGGCGGCCACGTGGTCTGGGCGATCGGCCTGATGATGGCGGTGGGCGCCTTCATCGGCGCGCAGATCGGCTCCCGCCTGGCGATCCGCATGGGCGCCCGGCTGATCCGCCCCCTCCTCGTCTCCATCGCCTGCCTGATGGCCCTGCGCCTCCTCTCCGATCCGGCCAACCCGCTGCGCCGGACGGTGATGGGGCTGTTCGGGGGCTGACGCCCGGCGCGGGGGTCGGCGCGGCTCCGTCCGCCCTGATCGGCGAACGGTTTGAAGCGGGATCGCCTCACGGGGCCCGCGTTGCCAGGACGTGCGCCACGATCGCGTTGGCGTGCCCGTGGCCCATCCCGTGCTCGGCCTTCAGCATCGCGACGAGGTCCATGTGCCTGGCCGGAAGTCTGTCTCGGACGAGCTGCTGCCAGACCGCGATGGGTCGGCCGTACCGCTTCTCGATCGACGGGAAATACGACGCCGGTCCCTTGATCGGTTCAGCAGGCATGGCGACGCATCCTCCGGAGACAGCGCCCGACGATTGCAGATGGGACGCGGGGCCCGCAAGATGCCCTTGCCGCGACTTGCGGGCCGAGCGCGGGGGCGCGATGCGCGTCCCCGGGTCATTCGATCCCGTCAGAACGTGTAGGAGGCGGATACGACGAAGGTCCGCGGTGAAGCGACCGTGACGAAGGTGCCCGTCGTCAGCCAGTATCGGTTGTCGGCGACGTTCTCGACGTTGAAGCGGAAGACGAACGGCCTGTCGCCGAGGATCGTCGCGTAGCGGAAGCCGAGGTCGAACCGCGTCCAGTCCGGAAAGCGGACGGTGTTGGCACCGGTGAGATACGAGCCAGAGGTGTAGAGCACCCGGCCGTTGAGGGAGAGGCCCCGCACCCAGGGCGTATCCCATTCAAGACCGGCGGAGACGGTGAGATCCGGGACGCCCGCGGCGTCGTTCCCGCGCTGGAGCGGGTCGATCGGCTTGGTCAGTTCGGGCCGCAGGAAGGTTGCGCTCGCGAACCCGCGCAGGGTCGGTGCGATCGCCCCGAAGGCCGACAGTTCAAGGCCCTGATTGCGCTGTTCGCCGTTATACGCCAGGGCATTGGTCGCCGTCTGGACCTGGTCCGGACGGCTGATCTGGAACAGCGCCGCCGTCGTCGTGATGGTGCCCCAGTCGACCTTGATGCCGACTTCCTGCTGGTCCGACTTGTAGGGACTCAGGATCGCGCCCGCGTTGCTGTAGCCCGGCCCCACGATGGTGCCGGCCGTCAGGCCTTCGGCATAGTTCGCGTACAGGGAGACGTTCTTCCAGGGCTTGAACACGATGCCGGCGAGCGGTGACGTGGCGTTCGCGTCGTACTCACTCGTCCGCGCCTGGGTCACGGTGTCGTAGCTCTTCTGGTTCACCATCTGGTAGCGGACGCCCGCGGTCAGCAGGATGGTGTCGTCGAAGGCCGACATCGTATCGGCGACCGCGACGCTGGTCAGCGTGGTCCCGGCATAGCGTTGCGGTGCGACCCGCTCACCCGTCACGACCGGCAGCGGGGACGGGCTGTAGATGTTGGACGGAACCGACTCGTCCGCCGAGTTCGCCACGTAGGCGAAGCCGTCCTCCCGCGTGAACCCGGTATAGACCAGGTTCACCGAATGGTTGATGAAGCCGGTATCGAAGCGCGCCTTCAGCCCGGCATTGCCGCTGACGGTGCTGCTGTAGGAATCGTAGAACGCGTTGACGAGTCGGAAATTGCCGAGGACGTCGGCGCCGCTCGGAAAGCCGAAGACCCGGTAGTCCGGGAAGGTCTGTCGATTGGACCCTGCGCGATACCCGATCCCGCCATAGGCCGTCAGCCAGTCCGTCAGGTCGTATTCGAGGAAGGACGCGACCGTGTTGTCCCGCTGCTGGAGCTGCGTTCCCGGGAACCAGTTGCTGCGGCCGCTCGGCGGGCGCGGGATGAAGGCGATATCCGATTGCAGGCCGATCTGCGGGCGGAAGTTCTTGGTGTCGTCGTTCTGGGAGATCACGTCGAGGGCCCAGCGCAGGCGCTCGCCCTGATAGTCGAGGGAGAGGGCTCCGAGGCCCGTCCGCAGGTTGCCGTCCCGGATCGTCGCCTCGCCGTCGCGGCCCAGGCCGTTGAAGCGGATGCCCCATTCCTTGTTCTCGCCGCCGCGGGCGCTGGCATCGACATGCACGCCGAAGTTACCGGGGCTGATATATTGCGGCGTCACCTGGACGAACGGCACGTCGAGGGCGCGTTTCGTGACGATGTTGATGCTGCCGCCGACGCTGCCGCCCGGCGGAATGCCGTACATGAACGCGCCCGGACCCTTCAGCAGCTCGATGCGTTCGATGTACTGCGCCGCCACGCGATTGGACGAGACTAGGCCGTAGAGGCCGTTCAACCCGACATCCTGCGCCTGAACCTCGAAGCCGCGGATCTGGAAGGTGTCGCTGAAGCCGTTGCTGGCCGTCGTCAGGCGGACCGACGCGTCGTTGACCAGGGTGTCGGCCACGGTCCGCGCCTGCTGGTCCTGGATGACCTGCTGCGTGAAGTTGACGGTGCTGAACGGCGTGTTCAGCGCATCCCGCGTCCCGAGCACACCCAGGGAGCCGCCCCGTGCGAACTGACCCCCGGCATAGGGTGCCGGCAGGTCCTTCAGGAGCCCGACTCCCTGCCCGCCACGCCCCGTGCCAGCCGAGGCCCCCGCCACGGAAAGCTCGTCGAGCTGCACGGATTCTTGCGCTTTGACAGGCGACGTCAGACCTGCCGAGCTGAAAACCAGCGAGGTTGCGCCGATCAAAGCATACGCCGAGGTTGCTGAAAGCGCTGAGGTGATCTTGCGCACCGGTAAATCCTTGTACTGTCGCCCGGATCGCGTATCGAACTCTTGAGGATTACATTAGAGCGATCCTAAAATTCGGATCGATACGTCGGCACGTCTGGCGGTTAGTCGATCACGCCGGAGTGATCAAGCCTTGGCACAAATTGGTTCAGCGCCCGTGCCTTTGCGGCAACAATTCCTAATTGTTCTAATGCGGAACTGCAGGTGGATCGTCGGGGCCGGTGCGGTCCCCGTCCGCCGGGGCTGAACGTTTCCGTCGTGGCTCTGCGGACGGAGCATCGGCACAGATCGTCGACGCAAGTCATCGGGGCGACAGTCCGGTGCAGGCCGACTGCCGACCCGTCATGAAGACGTCTCGGGTCAGGCAAACCGACTGTATTCGACAGTCGACGACGCCAACGTGGAAGTCCTTCGCGCGAGTGCCATAGACTTTCAGGTGCTTGATGCGGCATCCTGCGCAGGGGACCCGACTGAGTCGGAGGCACCATGAGCGACGCGATCCAACCGCACAACGCGAAGCCGGCCCGGATCTGGAATGCCGGGGGCGCCCGCTACAACGAGATCAGCCGTGGCATCGCCGACAGCATTGCGCATTGCGTGCTGCGCCTGGATCCGAAGCCGGGGGAGCGGGTGCTCGACCTGGCGACGGGCACGGGCTGGACCTCCCGCGTCGTGGCACGGTGCGGGGCGCAGGTGACCGGCGTCGATCTGGGTGCCGACCTGATCGCCTTCGCGGCGGAGCAGGCGCGGGCGGAGGGCCTGGACGTCGCCTACCGGGTCGGGGACGCCGAGGCGCTGCCGTTCGCGGACGGGGCGTTCGACGCGGTCGTCTCGACCTTCGGGGTGATGTTCGCGAGCCGTCCCGAGGCCGCCGCGGCGGAACTGGCGCGGGTCTGTCGCCGAGGAGGACGCATCGCCCTCACCACGTGGACACCGGACGGTGCCGTGTTCCGGATGTTCTCGGTGATGAAGCCCTATCTGCCGCCGCCATCGGATCCGGCCCCGCCCTCCCCCTTTGACTGGGGCGATCCGGAGCGGATCACGGGCCTGCTGGGCCAAGACTTCGAGCTCGCCTTCGAGAGCGGCACCTCGTTCTTCCGCGAGCCGAGCGCCGAGGCCGCCTGGGAGCGTTTCGTCACCGGCTATGGCCCCACCAAGGTCCTGGCCGACAGTCTCGACGAAGCGCGACGGGCCGACCTGCGCCGGGACTTCATCGCCCTCCATGCCCAATACGCGACCCCGCTCGGGATCTGCGTGCCGCGCGCCTACTGGGTCACGCGCGGCATCCGCCGCTAACCCTCAGCCTTACTGGCCTGCCCGACCCGTCACGCGGCGGGCCGGGACCGAAGGGTCGTCCGGTCGGAGGGTCAGCCAGTGTCGAAGGGCCGGCCGGGAGCGAAGGATCAGCGCGGCATGAAGGCCCAGTAGTCGAGATCGAGGATCACCGACGGGTCATAGGCGTCCCCGACCTTGTCGGGGTGGTTGCCGCAGGGCTGGTTCTTGGTGGCGACGGTGCGCAGCCGAAGGGCCCCGATGTCACTGCGGCCCGGGAGTTCGGCGGTCTCCAGCACCTCGCTCCAGGCATAGACCGTATCCCCGGCAAACAGCGGGGCGACGTGGCGGCCGGCATTGATGCCCGCCAGCGCGAAGGCGTTGCCGAGGCCGTTGAAGCTCAGGGCCCGGGCCAGCGAGATCACGACGCCGCCGTAGATCAGCCGGCGGCCGAAGCGGGTGTCCTTGGCAGCGTAGCCGTCGAAATGCACCTTGGCGGTGTTCTGGTACAGGCGGGTGGCGATCTGGTGCTCGGCCTCCTCGACGGTCATCCCGTCGACGTGGTCGATGCGCTCGCCCACCACGTAGTCGCCGAACCGGTGCGGCGAGCCGGCGAGCTCGCAATCGTAGGCGCCCGGGTTCAGGGGCGGCAGGGCTCCGGCGAGGTCGGCCGGGTCCACCACCTTGGCGAAGGTCGGCACGTGCTCCTGGGTGATCGTCGCGTCCGGGTCGCGCTTCTTCACGAGCACCCAGCGGCAGTAGCTCAGCACGGTCTCGCCCTCGGCATCCGAGCCGGTGGAGCGCACGTAGACCACCCCGGTCTGGCGGTTCGAGCTTTCCTTGAGGCCGATCACCTCCGAAACGGTCGAGAGGGTCTCGCCCGGATAGACGGGCCGGCGGAAGCCACCCTCGGCGTAGCCGAGATTGGCCAGCGCGTTGAGGGAGATGTCCGGCACGGTCTTGCCGAAGACCACATGGAAGGTGAGGAGGTCGTCGAGCGGGCTCTGCGGGTAGCCGACAGCGCGCGCGAAGGCGTCGGAGGATTGCACGGCGAAGCGCGGACCGTAGAGGGCGGTGTAGAGCGCGACGTCGCCGAGGGTAACCGTGCGGGGCGTGGCGTGTCGGATGGTCTCCCCGAGGCGATAATCCTCGAAGAAGCGGCCGGGATTGGTCTTCATGACGGTCTCGTCCCCAGGGCGGCGCGGTGGCGCGTCGGTTTTTTATGTCGGGCGGGCCGTCGTTGCGTCCCGCCCCTCGAAAGCCTGTGCGGTTAGCGGGTGTAGACGTAGGTCTGCGCCGGCACGAACTCGTGGAGCAGGCGGCTCGCGAACAGCAGCAGCAGCACGAGCACGATCGGCGAGAGGTCGACGCCGCCGAGGTTGGGCAGGATGTTGCGGATCGGGCGCAGCACCGGCTCGGTGAGGCGGTAGAGCACCTCGCCGATCTGCGACACGATCGGGTTGCGGACATTCACCACGTTGAACGCCACGAGCCAGCTCAGGACGGCGCTGGCGATGAGGACGTAGATGTAGAGCTGCACGACGGTGTCGAAGAGCCAGATGAAGGCGTTCATGCGCGGAAACGATGTCCTCGTGGCCCGCGCCCGCGGGACGCATCACGCGCACGCAAAGCTGCAGGATTTCTGGAATTGACAGGTCGGCGTGAGCGAGCCTAAAAGGCCGCCACCCCGGAACGGGGCTGTAGCTCAGATGGGAGAGCGCCGCAATCGCACTGCGGAGGTCAGCGGTTCGATCCCGCTCAGCTCCACCAGGTTTCCCCAGCGCGGGACGGCCGGTGGTTCGATCACCCGCGATCCGACCTGATCCGAAGCCCGCTCCGGGCCGGACTCAGTCGTCCTTCAGCGGATCGTGTCCCCAATTCATCAGCGACAGGCGCCAGGGGGACTCCTTCACCTTGTCGGCCTCCTTCGGGCCGCCCTGCTTGAGGTGACGGTGCACGTAGCCGACGACCTTGGCCATGTGCGCGTAGTCGTCGTCGGTGAGGTCAGTCTTCTTGGTGCGCAGGAGCTCGACGATGCGCCGCCCCTCGCGATGGCCGGTCGCCTCGCCGCCATCCTTCTTCTGGCCGACCGACTGGCTCTCGTCGGTCTCCAGGAACGCGTCGAGCTTGGCCGCCGTCATGTTCACGGCCTCGTGGAACGCCTTGTAGGTCTCGGCGTGGTCGTCGCCCTTGTCTGCCATGCGGTTCTCTCCCGAAACGATCGGGCGGAAAACCGGGGCGAAACCCGCGCGGTTCCGACCCCGCGACGGCGCGTCCGCTCAGGCGATCCGTTGGGCCGCGGCTACGCGATCAACCGGGCCGCGCCTACGCGATCAACCAAGCCACGCCCATCACGCCGGCCAGGAATATCCCGTACGTCACCAGGACGGCGACGATCTCACGGTGCTGGATGACGATGTTTTCTGAGGCGGACAGCATGGCGGTATGGCCGGGAGTGGAACGAGAGCCTTCATCTCACGCCCAGCCTTAGAATTCGATGATCAGAACTACGGCTCCGACGAGGAAATTGCCGATGTCTCCCGGCGGCCACAGAGGATCGCCGGGCCCCCTCAGGCCGGGCGGTCGGCGGGCTGGTCGAACAGGAAGTCGTCGACGGCCGGGATGGTCACCGCGAGACCGGCAGCCGCGCCGTAGCTCGCCTTCGAGAGGCGCCAGGGCGACTCGGTGCGGGCGCGGATGGCCTCGGAGGGGCGCAGGCGCCGGGGCCGGCCGTCGGCGCCGATCTCCTCGATCAGCACGAAGCCGTAGACCTGGAGCCGGGCCGCGATCAGCTTGGTCTCGCGGTCGCCCGCCGCCACGGAGAGACTGCCCGTGGCATAGACCGAATCCATCAGGGCGCGCTGCTCGCTGCGCCGGGCCGCGAGGCCGCCGCGGGGCGCCGCGGACGCCGCCGCCGACGGCTGGGGGCGGAGGGTGCGTCGGAAGGGGACCACATTGTCCATCGTCGCCGGAACGCTGCCCATACGCCACTGTCCTCACGCTGCACTCGAAGGGCCGGGCGAACACCCCGGCACATCCCCTGATTTCGACGGTTCCGCTTAACGGGCAGCTAACGTTACCGGTCGGCCTCGTCCCGTTTCCGGGCCGAATGCCCGACGCGCGCCCGTGCTTGTGGATCGCCCGGCAGAATGGTCTACCGGGCCGGCAGGTCCGGCCTGAGAGGAGCGCGCGGCATGGCATCCATCTTCGAGGCCCACAGCTTCGCGATGATCGCGCATGCGGGGCAGATCGATAAGGGCGGGCAACCCTACATCCGCCACCTGGAGCGCGTCGCCAACGCTTCGGTCGGCCGGGCGGGGCACGCGAAGTCGGTGGACCGCCTCGCCATCGATCCGATGGAGGTGATGCAGGCCGCGATCCTGCACGACGTCCTCGAGGACACCCCGACCACGCCGATCGCCCTGCGGGCCGAGGGCTTCTCCGAGGCGGTGATCGCCATGGTGGCGATGCTGACGAAGCCGGCCGCGCCGGTGCCGTACGACGCGCGCATCGCCGCCCTGATCGCCCAGCAGCATCTCGGGGCGCTGCTGATCAAGATGTCCGATACGGAGGACAATCTGAGCCCCGACCGGACGTTGCCCGACGGCGAGGCCCGGCGGGCGCGCTATGCGGAGGCGTTCGACCGCCTCAAGGCCGCGGCTGCGGGGCTCGGCTATACGGGTTCGTAGCCGGGCACGAGAAAAAGCCCCGCAGCGGGGCTGCGGGGCTTTCACCTGTCAGGGCCGCGCGGCGACCCCGACCAAGCTCACTTGAAGCTGGCTTACTTGCCGCTGGGGGCTGCGCCGCTGCCGGTCACGCCGTTGCCGCCGGTGCTGCCGCCGGGCGCGCCGACCGTCGCGGTGCTCGGACCGCCGGAGGTGCCGGCCGGGGCCATGGTCGAGCCCGTGGTGCCGGGGGCGCCCATGCGCTCCATCGACTTCTCGCTGTTGCTCTTCACGCTGCCCGGATTGTTCATGTTCTGCTCGGTGCCGGTCGCGGTCTGCGCGAAGGCGGTGCCGGTGAGGGCCAGGGCGATCGAGCCGGCGAAGGCGAGGGTCTTGATAGACATGCTGCGGTATCCTCCAGTTTTCATTCTCTGGTCGACCAACGCGGACCTGCGCTCAATTGTTCAAATTCTTTATCAATGCGGGGCCCGTGCAAAGCCTATCCTGTGGCTCGCCCGGCCCGGGTGCCGTCTCGACTTTCGCACAGGGTCGTGGCTGCAGGCAGCGACGATCCGACGGCCCGCGCCCGAAGGCAGGAGCCGGCGCCGCCGGCTCCCGCGCGGCGCTCAGGTGTCGCTCTCGGCCCGGTCGGTGTTCTGCTCGGCCTCGTCGTAGGTGTAGCCCTCGAGCCAGTCCGCGCTGTTCTGCGAGCCGGCCGGATAGGGATTGGCGGAATCCGGCTGCCCGGCCTGCTTGGCCGCCTTGCCCTCCGTCATCACCGTCTTGGATACCACTGCCATGTCGTGCACTCCCCTGTGGGCCTGTGCCTTACGGTAGGGCGTCGCCGGCCCGCGGGGACCCTTGGGCTGGCAAAAACCCGCCGCGGCCGGAGCCGGGCGGGGTTCGGTGGCTCGCGCGGAGGGGCTCCGCTCCCGTCGCGCCGTTCAGGCGAGCCGGGTGGTGAAGCGGGCCGTGGTCTTGGCGCGGATCTCGTCCTCGGTGACCCCCTCGGCCAGCTCGACCAGGGTCATGCCCCCGTCGCCCTTCTTGTCGATGGTGAAGACGCCGAGATCGGTGATGACCATGTCGACCACGTGGGTGCCGGTGAGCGGCAGGTCGCAGGCCTGGAGCAGCTTCGGGCTCTCCGAGCCGTCCTTGCCCTTGGCGGTGTGCTCCATCACCACCACCACCTTCTTGACGCCGGCCACCAGGTCCATGGCGCCGCCCATGCCCTTCACCATCTTGCCCGGGATCATCCAGTTGGCGAGGTCGCCGTTCTCGGCCACCTGCATGGCGCCCAGGATCGACAGGTTGATGTGCCCGCCCCGGATCATCCCGAAGGATTCGGCCGAGGAGAAGTAGCTGGTGGTGGGCAGCGCGGTGATCGTCTGCTTACCGGCATTGATCAGGTCGGCATCCTCCTCTCCCTCGTAGGGGAAGGGGCCCATGCCGAGCATGCCGTTCTCGGATTGCAGCTGCACCGACATCCCGTCCGGGATGTAGTTCGACACGAGGGTCGGGATGCCGATGCCGAGGTTCACGTAGAAGCCGTCCTGCAGCTCTCGTGCGGCGCGCTCGGCCATCTGTTCGCGGGTCCAGGCCATGATGGTTCTCCTTAGCTCGGCTCTCAGACGGCGGCGGGCGGCACGGCGGGCTCGCCGCGCTTGCGGGTGGTGCGCTGCTCGATGCGCTTCTCGCGCTCCGGCACGTGGACCATGCGCTTCACGAAGATGCCGGGGGTGATGATGGTGTCGGGGTCGATCTCGCCGGGCTGCACGAGGTGCTCCACCTGCGCCACGGTGATCGTGGCGGCGGTGGCCATCATCGGATTGAAGTTCCGCGCCGTCTTCCGGTAGATCAGGTTGCCCTCGGTGTCGCCCTTCCAGGCATGGACGATGGCCAGGTCCGCGAACAGACCGCGCTCCAGCACGTAGTCCTCGCCGTCGAAGTCGCGCACGTCCTTGCCTTCGGCGATCAGGGTGCCGACGCCGGTCTTGGTGTAGAAGGCCGGGATGCCGGCGCCGCCGGCGCGGATGCGCTCGGCCAGGGTGCCCTGCGGGTTGAACTCGATGGCGAGTTCGCCGCCGAGGTACTGGCGGGCGAATTCCTTGTTCTCACCCACATAGGACGAGATCATCTTGGCGACCTGGCGGGTTTCCAAGAGCTTGCCGAGGCCGACGCCGTCGATGCCGGCATTGTTGGAGACCACGGTGAGGTTCTTCACCCCGGACGCGCGGATCGCCTCGATCAGGGCATCGGGAATTCCGCAGAGACCGAAGCCGCCGCACATGATCATCATGCCGTCCTTCAGCACGCCGGCCAGCGCCGCCGTGGCGTCGGGATAAACCTTCTTCATGGATGCCCTCCTGTGTGGTTCTGTTCTTGGTCGGCGCGACCGTCACGCACAAGCGGCGTCCTGCCAACCCCTCGTCGCGGTGCGGCCGTTACATTTTGCAACGCGCGGAACGGCCGGGGCCGGGTCTGAGCGCGGGGCCGGCCGGAGGGCGTCGCCCGGGCCCTCCGGAGGCGCGCGGACCCGAGGCTGTCTCGCGGGCGGAAGCGTTCCGCCGCTCTGCACGGTGGATGGCGCCGGGGCGTCGCCCTCGCCCGGGGAGACAAGCGGGACGCCGAGGACTATCAGGAGGGCGTCGCCGGTTCTTCCGCGCGTCGCGGCTGCCGGGGCCGGACGCGCCCATCCCATCGTCGATCGTGCGGCCCGCCGTGCGTCCCACCCACCGGATGGAGTGGAATGCCTCTGCGCCGCCTCCTGTCCCTGATGAGCCTCGCGGCATTCGTCGTCGCCCTCTCAGCCGCCTGCCTGCCCTGGTCGGTCGCGACGCCGCGCCTGCGGGCCTTCGTGGCGCGGGACTTCGCGCGCACCTACGGGCTCGCCATGACCGCGGCGGGGCCGACCGAGGTCACCCTGCTGCCGCTGCCGCGCCTGGGCTTTCGCGATGTCCGCCTCGCCGCGGGCGACGGGGATGGTCCCGTCCTGGCGGAGGGCGGCGCCCTCTCCCTCCAGCTGAGCCTGCTGGCCCTGCTGACGGGGCGCCTCGAGGTGAACACCCTCGGGCTCGACGGCGCGACGGTCTACCTGCCGGCGAATACCCACGACGGCCGCTGGTCCGAGCCCCTCCGCCGCCTCGGCGCCCGGCTCGCGGCGGACGGCGCCTCCCATCCCCGCCGGATCAGCCTCTCGCGCGCCACCGCCAAGGGGCTCGATCCCCGGGACGGATCCCCCCAGACCGCGCGCGACCTCGACCTGACCCTGTCCTGGCCGCTCTGGAGCGCCCAGGCCGAGATCTTCGGCAGCTTCCAGTGGAGCGCCATGCCGACGCGGTTCGCCGTCTCGGGCCTGCGGGTGATCGATCTCCTCGACGGCGGCTCCACGCCCTTCGCCCTCACGGCGAGCTGGGCCGCCGGGAGTCTGACGGCCGAGGGCAACGGCCTCGTCGCGGCGGAGGGCCTGACCCTGACCGGGCTCGGCCAGTTCGAGACGCGGTCCCTGCCGGAGACCCTCGCCTGGGCCGGGGGCAACGTCGCCCTGTCGCCGTTCGTGGCGGCGTTCGGGCTGACCGGCAATTTCGAGATGAACGGGCGTCAGCTGCTGCTGCCCAACGTGCGGGTCTCCTTCGGCGACAATCGCCTGGAGGGGGCCGGCGCCGTCTCCTTCGGACGCGACCGGCCGGCCGTGCAGGCGACCCTGGCGGCCGAGACGCTGAACCTCGCTCCGCTGCTGGCGGATCTGCTCCGCGCCGTCGGCGTCACCGCCGCCCCCGCCGGTACCCCCGACTGGCGCCTGCGCGCCCTCGCCCTCGCGCCCTATACCCGCGGCGACCTCGACCTGCGGATCTCGGCGGGCGCGGCCCGGTTCGGCCCGCTCCTCGCCGAGGACCTGGCCGCCAGCGTCCTGGTCCGGGACGGGAACATCGAGGCCTCCCTCAGCCGCGCCTCCGTGGCGGGCGGAACCCTCAAGGGCCGTCTCGCCCTCGCCACCGCGCCGAAGGACGCGGCCGTGACCGAGGCCAAGGTCCAGGGCACCTTCGACCGGCTCGACCTCGCGGCCTTCCCGGGCGACCTGCGCCCGGAGAACTGGATCCTCGGCACGGCCCAGGGTCAGTTCCAGGCCGAGGGCTCGGGCGCCGACCTGTACGCGCTCCTTCAGCATCTCGACGGCCATGCCGGCCTCTCGGTCGACGGCGGGACCCTGATCGGGTTCGACCTGAACGAGGCGGCCCAGCGCAACCGGATGCCGGCCCGGCGCGTCGGCCGCACGGCGTTCGAGCGCGCGACCCTGAGCCTGCGCTTCCGCGACGGCATCGGCGAGATCACCGAGGGCACGATGGAGGCGAACGTCCTGGCTGCCTCCCTGCGCGGCACCGTCTCGCTGCCGGACCGCCGCTGCGACACCCTCGCGGAGATCTCCGCACGGGGGACGGCATCGGAGAAGCGGCCGCCGATGCGCTTCCGGATCGCCGGGCCCTTCGGCGAACTCGACGTGCGCAGCCTCGGCCGGGACGCCGTGCCGGACCTGCGCGGCGGCGCGGTGGCTCCGGCAAACCCCCTGCGCATGCCCGCCGCCGGGTTGGCGCTGCCGGCCGGTGCCCGGGCCTACGCGCCCTAGAGCACACCCGACGCGCCAGCCAAGCCCCTCTCGGACCCAATCTCCGAAGGCCAAGCCCGTCCCAGTTCAAGCCCGTCCCGGTTCAAGCGCGCAGCAGGCCAAGCCGATCGGAAGCCAGGCCCCTCTCAGGCCGAACCTTTGCGCCCGGTCAGCCAAGAGGCGGTGAGCACGATGGCGGTGACGGTGCCGACGAGGAGCGTCGAGGCCGCGTTGATCTCCGGGTTCACCCCAAGGCGGACCTGACTGTAGAGCCGCATCGGCAGGGTCGTCGCCCCCGGGCCCGAGACGAAGCTCGCGATGACGAGGTCGTCGAGGGACAGGGTGAAGGCGAGGAGGAAGGCCGCCGCCAGGGACGGCGCGATCAGCGGCAGGGTGACGGTGGCGAAGACGCGCGCCGGAGCGGCGCCGAGATCGGCCGCCGCCTCCTCGAGCGACCGGTCGAGACCGTGCAGGCGCGCCCCGACGATCACCGCCACGAAGCCCAGGCCGAGGGTCGCGTGCGCGACGACCAGGGTGAGGAGGCCGCGATCGAGGCCGAAGCCGACGAAGAGCAGCAGCAGCGACAGCCCCGTGATCACCTCCGGCATGACCAGCGGCGCATAGATCAGGCCCAGGAAGACCCGGCGGCCGGCAAAGCGCCCGCCCCGATCGAGGGCCAGGGCCGCCAGGGTCCCGAACACCGTGGCGAGGGCGGCCGAGGCCAGCGCCACCACCAGGGAGATGCCGGCCGCCTCACGCAGGGGAACGTCGGCGACGAGCACGCCGTACCAGCGGGTCGAGAACCCGCCCCAGACCGTGACCAGGGCCGAGGCGTTGAAGGAGTAGATCACCAGGATCAGGATCGGCGCGTAGAGGAAGCCGAGCCCGCACGTCAGGGCGATGCGGTCCAGGGCCCTCACCGGCGGGCCTCGCGCTCAGTCGCCTCGTCCTCGCGGAACAGGATCAGCGGCCCGACCACCAGGACGAGGACGAGGATCGCCACCGCGGAGGCGAGCGGCCAGTCGCGGTTGGAGAAGAACTCGCTCCACAGGACGCGCCCGAGCATCAGCGTGTCCGAGCCGCCGAGCAGGTCCGGGATGATGAATTCGCCCACCATCGGCACGAAGCAGAGCAGCGCTCCGGCGGTCAGTCCGGGCCGGGCGAGCGGCAGCGTCACCGTCCAGAACACCCGCGTCGGTCCGGCGCCGAGATCGGCCGCCGCCTCGGGCAGGCGCGGGTCGAGCTTGGTCAGCACCGCGTAGAGCGGCAGCACCATGAAGGGCAGGTAGGCGTAGGTGAGCCCGATCAGCACGGCCCCCTGGCTGTTCAGGATCTCCAGGGGCCGCGCGATCAGCCCGAGCTTCATCAGCCCGGCGCTGAGCAGGCCCTCGGGCTTCAGGATCGCGATCCAGGCATAGATGCGGATGAGGAAGCTCGTCCAGAACGGTACGATCAGGAGCGCCACGAGGCGCGGCTGCCAGCGCTCCGGGGCCCGGGCCATCGCCAGGGCGATCGGTGTGCCGATCAGGGCCAGGATCGCGGTGGCGATGGCCGCGAGGGTCACGGAAGACAGGGCGGCGTCGCGGTAGAGGGCGTCGCTCGCCAGCGTCTCGAAATTGGTGAAGTCGAGGGCTTCGAGGAAGCTGCCCCAGCCCTCGATCCCGGCGCTCCAGTCGAGCACCGGCAGGTAGGGCGGCTGGGCCGTGGCCGGCGTCGACAGGCTGATCTTCAGGGTCAGGATCACCGGCAGCAGCACGAAGGCGGCGAGCCAGAGGGCGGGCAGGACCGGCAGCAGGCGCTTCATGCTCACCCCGCCGCCGGCATCAGCCAGGCCCGCTCCGGCGGATAGGACAGGTGGACGGTTTCCCCGACCGCGGGCGCCTCCGCATCGGTCGGCGCGCTCACCCGCCAGACCGTCCCGTCGGCGAGGCGGACCCGGAGCCGGACGCGATCGCCGAGATAGGTCGTCTCGACCACCTGCCCGGGAAGGTCGGGGCCGTCCCCGGACGGGGCGCGCGACAGTGCGATGCGCTCGGGCCGCACGGCGATCACCCCCTCCCCCGCGGCCGCACCGCGGGCGCGCAGGGGCCCGAGCGCCGTGTCGAGGCGGGTGAGGCCGCCGGGATCGCGGTCCCGCACCCGGCCCGGGATCAGGTTCACGTCGCCCAGAAGCCCGGCGACGAAGCGGTTGGCCGGGCGCTCGTACAGGCTCGCCCCGTCGCCGATCTGCACGAGGCGACCGCCCTCCATCACGCCGATGCGGTCGGCCAGCGCCAGGGCCTCGGCCGGGTCGTGCGTGACCACGATGAAGCTCGTGCCGAGACGGCGCTGCAGGGCGCGCAGCTCCCCTTGCGTCTCCTCGCGCAGGGCGCGGTCGAGGGCGCCCAGCGGCTCGTCCAGCAGCAGCACCTGCGGCGCGCGCGCCAGGGCGCGGGCCAGGGCGACCCGCTGGCGCTGCCCGCCCGACAGGGTGTCGGGCCGGCGCGGGCCGAACCCGTCGAGGCGCACCAGGCGCAGGAGCTCGTCCACCCGCGCCTGGCGCGCCGCGCGCCCGAGGCCGCTGAGGCCGTAGGCGAGGTTGGCGGCCACGCTCAAGTGCGGGAACAGGGCGTAGGACTGGAACATCATGTTGACCGGCCGGCGATGCGGCGGGTCTGCGGTGATGTCGGCGCCGCCGAGGCGGATCGTGCCGGTGCTCGGGGTCTCGAACCCGGCGATCAGGCGCAGCAGCGTGCTCTTGCCGCAGCCCGAGGGCCCGAGCAGGCAGACGAATTCGCCGGGCTGCAGGGTGAGGTCGAGGTCGGCCACCGCCGCGTGCGCGCCGAAGCGCTTGCCGAGGCCGGCACAGGTCAGCAGGCCGGCCGGACCGGGCGCATGCGTCGACGCCATCGCGGGGGCCGAACGCTCAGCTGTCCTCGCGCAGCGCTTCGGCGACGCGGGCTTCGAGGAGGTCCGGCCGGCGGATCACCAGGGCGCCGCGGGTGCGGTCGATCAGCCCGTCGGCGGCCATGACGGTGAATTCCCGCGTCACCTGCTCGCGGCGGCAGCCGATGCGGGCAGCGAGCACGTGGTGGTAGGGCGGCGGCGTCACCACCCGCTCGCCGTCGCCGCCGGCGCGGGGCACGGAGAGGCGCAGCAGCTCGGCGTAGAGCCGGTGGCGCAGGTCGAGGAGCGCGTGCTCCATCAGGCGGGTGTTCAGCTCGCGCACGCGCTTGGCCAACAGGCGGAACAGCCGGTCGGCGATCGCCTCCGAGGCGAAGATGATCTGCCGGAACACGGGCGCGGGCACGACGCAGACCTCGCCACGGGTCAGCGCCGTGACGTTGGCCGAGCGGCCGATGCCGTCGAGGGCCGCGAGCTCGCCGAAGAAGGCGCCGCCGCGCATCTCGCCGAGAATCACTTCCTTGCCCGATTGCGAGCGGTTGAGGATGCGCACCTCGCCGGAGGCCAGGAAATAGACGTCGGTGGAGACGTCGTCGTAATCGACCAGGACTTCGTTCTCGTCGAAGCGACGCCAGTGGCAGCGCGTCTCGTAGACGGACAGCTCGATCCCCGGCTCCTTGAAGAACGGGATGGTCGTCAGCCGTCCTGTGGTCACGCGTCCTGCCCCCTCGTTTTTCGCACCTGATCGATACGCCGTGCAATTCCTGGGTCAAGCTGTCCCGATGTTCCCGCCTGCCGATAGGCGTGGATGCGAGGTCTGCGCCAACCCTGCGCAGCGGCGCGGCGCGGCGCGCACCGGCCGCTTGCCAGTCAGGCCCCGACCCCGCAAAAGCGCGCCATGCTCCGCGTCAACGACCTCACCTACCGCATCGGCGAGCGCCTGATCCTCGATGGCGCCACCTTCGTCATCCCGGACCGCGCCCGCGTGGGGCTCGTCGGGCGCAACGGCGCCGGCAAGACCACCCTGTTCAAGGCGATCCTCGGCGAGCTGCCCACCGAGGGCGGCACGGTGTCGATGCCCAAGGGCATGCGCATCGGCGCGGTGGCGCAGGAGGCGCCCGCCGGCCCCGAGACCCTGCATGCCGTGGTGCTGGCCGCCGACACCGAGCGCGCCCGGCTGATGGCGGAGGCCGAGCACGCCGACGGCCTGCGCCGGGCCGAGATCGAGACGCGTCTGGTGGACATCGAGGCGCACTCGGCACCGGCCCGTGCGGCCGCCATCCTGCACGGCCTCGGCTTCGACGCGGAGGCGCAAGGCCGCCCCTGCTCCGATTTCTCCGGCGGCTGGCGCATGCGCGTGGCGCTCGCCGCCGTGCTGTTCTCCGAGCCCGACCTGCTGCTCCTCGACGAGCCGACCAACTACCTCGACATCGAAGGCACGATCTGGCTCTACGACTACCTGGAGCGCTACCCGCGCACGGCCGTGATCATCAGCCACGACCGCGACCTCCTCGACGAGTGCGTCGATCACATCCTGCACCTCGACCGGGGCAAGCTCAGCATCTATCGGGGCGGCTACACCAGCTTCGCCCGGCAGGTGGCCGAGAAGCGCGTGCTCCAGGCCAAGGCCAAGGCCAAGCAGGATGTCGAGCGGGCCCATCTCCAGAGCTTCGTCGACCGCTTCAAGGCCAAGGCCACCAAGGCCCGCCAGGCCCAGTCCCGGGTCAAGCGCCTCGCCAAGATGGAGATCATCGCCTCGGTGATCGAGGACGACGTGCCGGCCTTCCGCCTGCCGAGCCCGGAGCGGCCGCTGTCGCCGCCCATCGTCGCCATGGAGCGGGTGCAGGCGGGCTACCCGGACCGGATCGTGCTCTCGGGCCTGAACCTGAGCCTCGCCCCCGACGACCGGGTCGCCCTGCTCGGCGCCAACGGCAACGGCAAGTCCACCTTCTGCAAGCTCATCGGCGGGCGCCTGCCCCCCCTGAGCGGCGAGCTGCGCCGCTCCTCCAAGATGGAGGTCGCCTACTTCGCCCAGCACCAGCTCGACGAGTTGCGCCCGGCCGAGAGCGCCTACGCCCATGTCCGCGACCTGATGCCGGACGTGCCCGAATCGAAGGCCCGCGCCGCGGCCGCCCGCCTCGGCTTCTCGGGCACGAAGTCGGAGACGCCGGTCTCCCAGCTCTCCGGCGGCGAGAAGGCGCGCCTGCTCATGGGTCTCGCGGCCTTCCGCGGCCCGCACCTGCTCATCCTCGACGAGCCGACGAACCACCTCGACATCGAGAGCCGTCAGGCCCTGGTGGAGGCGATCAACGACTACGAGGGCGCCGTCATCCTGGTGAGCCACGACCGCTTCCTGGTGGAGGCCTGCGCCGACCGGCTCTGGCTCGTCTCGAACGGCAGCGTGAAGGCCTTCGACGGCGACATGGACGATTATCGCCGCTACGTGCTCGCCGGGCCCGAGCGCGAGGCCGAGAAGGGCACGCCGGAATCGACCGGCGGGGCCAAGGCCGTGGAGCGCCGCTCCAACGCCGACCGCCGCGTCGCCCTCGCCCCCCTGCGCAAGAAGCTCGAGGGCGTCGAGGCGCGCATGAAGAAGCTCACCGACGCCATGGCCAAGATCGACGCGGCGCTCGCCGACGGCACGGCCTTCCAGGCCAATCCGGCCAAGGCCGGCGAACTCGCCAAGATGCGCTCGGACGCCGCCGCCGCCCTGGAGGCGGCCGAGGAGGAGTGGCTGGAACTCAGCGGCGAGATCGAGGGCGCGACGGCCTGAGGCCGGAAGCGATCGTCGCCGGCGCGGAGCGGCAGGACGCGGCCCTTCTCCCCACGAAGGGGAGAGGGCGCGGCGTGATCGCGACGGGGCAGGTACTGAGCGAGACGCCATCCGCGCCGACCCGGTCCCGCGCCGACCGCAGCCCGGAAACATCCGCACCGCCGGGGCGTTTCCGACCGCGCGCCACCTGAGGGACCACGACGATGCCTGATGCCCCCCGTCGCCGGCTCGGGCCCCTGCTGGCGCTGCTGCCGCTGGGGGCCGCCGGGGCCTGGATCGCCTATAGCCGCCTCGGCATCGACCACCATCGCCGGATGCCGCCGGCCCTCCCCGGCCGGCAGGCTTGCCTCGGCAGCGACGCGGGAGGGCTGTCGTTCTACGCGAGTGGGCCGGACGCGGGCGTACCCCTGCTGCTGATCCACTCCGTCAACGCGGCCGCCAATGCCTACGAGGTCCGGCCGCTCTATCGCCACTACGCACGGACGCGCCCGGTCTACGCCCTCGACCTGCCGGGCTTTGGCTTCTCCGAGCGCAGCGACCGGATCTATACCCCTGAGCTGATGACGGCGGCGATCCACGCCATGGTGGCGGAGATCCGGCAGCGGCACGGGGGCGCCGCCATCGACGCGATGGCGCTTTCCCTCTCGGCCGAGTTCCTGGCCCGGGCGGCCCTGGCGCGGCCCGACGATTACCGCAGCCTCGGCCTCATCAGCCCGACCGGGTTCGACAAGCGCTACGAGCGCCGCAACCCGTCCGGCAGCGACACGGCCCGGGCGGTGGCCGCCTGTCCGCTCTGGGGCCGGGCGCTGTTCGACCTCCTCGTCAGCCGCCCGAGCATGCGGTTCTTTCTCGAGAAGACCTGGGGTTCGCCCAGCATCGACGAGGGCCTGCTCGCATACGATCAGGTCTCGGCCCACCAGCCCGGTGCCGAGTTCGCGCCCTTCTCGTTCCTGGCCGGACACCTCTTCGCCACCGAGACGGGTCAGGTCTATCCCCGCCTCGACCGGCCGGTCTGGATGATCCACGGCACCCGGGGCGACTTCGTCGACTACCGCCACGCCGACCGCTTCCGCGGCGATCCGCGCTGGACGGTGGACGTGCTGGAGACGGGCGCCTTCCCGCATTTCGAGCGCCTGCCCGAGGTCACCGCCCGCTACGACGCGTTCTTGGCGCGCTGCGCGCGCTGAGAGTTTGGCCTGGCGCGCTACGCGCGCTGCGAGCCTGCCCTGACCCGGCATGCGCGCAGAGAGCCCTGCCCGGCCCGGCCGGCGCGCCGAGCCCCTGGTCGCTCGCGCCGCGCCGGGTTAGTCGAGGGGCACGCCCGCTCGATCGAAACCCGGAGCCCCGATGTCCGACCTCACCCTCGCCGCCGCGCAGACCATCGTCGCCACCGCCCTGGAGACCGCTCGCGCTCACAAGTTGAAGCCCCTGGCGGTGGTGGTCTACGACGCGCGCGGGGCGCTCAAGGCGATGGGCGCCGAGGACGGGACCTCCCTGCGCCGCGCCGAGGTGGCGATGGGCAAGGCCAATGGCTGCCTCGCCCTCGGCCTCGGCGGCCGGGCGATCCACAAGCGCGCCGAGGAGCAGGCCTACTTCGTCGCCGCCGTCAGCCACCTCGTCGGCCCCGCCGCCCTGGTGCCCGTGCCGGGCGGCGTGCTCATCCGCCGGGGCGAGGCCGTGATCGGCGCGGTCGGCATCTCGGGCGACACCTCCGACAACGACGAGCTCTGCGCGCTGGCCGGCATCGAGGCGGCGGGGCTCACCGCGCAGACCGGCGCCTGAGGCGATGCTGCGCCCGCATCGGCGGCACTGGCTCGTCGGCGGTGCGGCGCTCCTGGCCGCCGGTGGCGTCGGCCGGGCCGCGGCCGCGCCGGGCGACCTCTACCGGCGCGGCAACGATGCGGACCCCGAGACCCTCGACCCGCACAAATCGTCGACGGTGGCCGAGGCGCATATCCTGCGCGACCTCTACGAGGGCCTGCTCACCTACGACAATCACGGCGCCCTCATCCCGGGGGCGGCGACCGCCTGGACCCTGTCCGGGGACGGGCTGACCTACGATTTCAGCTTGCGTCCGGATGGGCGCTGGTCGAACGGAGACCCGGTCCGGGCCGGGGACTTCGTCTTCGCCCTCCGGCGCATCCTCGCACCCGCCACGGCGGCCAAGTATGCCGAGGTCCTGTTCCCCCTGAAGAATGCCCGGGCGGTGAACCAGGGAGCGGCGCCCGCCGAGGCCCTCGGGGTCGCGGCGCCCGAGGACCGGCGCCTCGTGCTGACCCTGGAGCAGCCGACGCCGTACCTGCTCGAACTCCTGACGCACCAGACCTCCCTGCCCGTGCATCCACCCTCGGTCGCCCGGCACGGCGACGCCTTCGCCCGGGCCGGCAACAGCGTGACCAACGGTCCCTACCGCCTGCGGGAGGTGGTGCCGAACGACCGCATCACCCTGGAGCGCAACCCGCATTTCCACGCCGCGGCCACGGTGGCGATCCCGCAGGTGGCCTTCCTGCCGACGCCGGACCTGTCGAGCGCGGTCCGGCGCTACGCCGCCGGCGAGATCGACTCGCTCGCCGACCTGCCCGGCGACCAGATCGCCTCGCTCCAGGCGCGCTTCGGGGCCCAGGTCGTGCTCGGCCCCTCGCTCGGCCTCTACGCCCTGGCGTTGAACACCCGGAAGGCGCCCTTCGACGACGTTCGGGTCCGGCGCGCCCTCTCCCTGGTCATCGACCGCGAGTTCCTGGCGAGCAAGCTCTGGGGCGAGACCATGGATCCGGCCTACTCCCTCTGCCCGCCCGGCCTCGATCATTACGGCCGGCCGCCCGAGACCGCCGGGCGCGAGGCCCTGCCGATCGACCGCGAGGACGAGGCCCGGGCGCTGCTGGCGGCGGCCGGCTTCGGCGAGGGGCGGCCGCTCAGGCTCGAGTATCGCTTCAACACCAGCGACAACAACCGCAACACCGCGCTGGCCATCGCCGACATGTGGCGCGGCCTCGGGATCGAGACCCGCTTCGTCTACACCGACGCCAAGACCCACTTCGCCTACCTGCGCGACGGCGGCGACTTCGACGTGGCCCGCATGTCCTGGATCGCCGACTACTCCGACCCGCAGAACTTCCTGTTCCTGCTGGAGACCGGCAATGACGGCCTCAACCCCGGCCACTACAGCAACCCGGCCTACGACGCCCTGATGCGGCGGGCGGCGGCGGAGCGCGACGTCGCCCGGCGGGCCGAGCTCCTCTCCGCGGCCGAAACCATCGTGGTCACCGATCTGCCCTGGATCCCGGTGATGCACACCCGCTCGAAGGCCCTGATCGCCCCGCGCCTCTCCGGCTACCACCCGAACCTGCGCAACGCCGCCCCGACGCGCTTCCTGAGGCTGACCGCGTGATCGGCTTCGTCCTGCGCCGCCTGCTCCAGGCGATCCCAACGCTGTTCGCCGTGGTCACCGTGAGCTTCTTCCTGATCCGGCTCGCCCCCGGCGGGCCCTTCGACCTGGAACGGCCCCTGCCGCCGGCCGCGATGGCCAACCTCGCCCGGGTCTACGGCCTCGACCAGCCCCTCGGCGTCCAGTACCTGCGCTACCTGGGCGCCCTGCTCAGCGGCGACTTCGGGCCCTCCTTCTCATTCCGCGACCTCACGGTCGGCGACCTGTTCGCCCGGGGCCTGCCGGTCTCGATGACCCTCGGCGCCCTCGCCCTGACGCTCGCCCTGGTGCTCGGGGTCGGCCTCGGCGCGCTCGCGGCTTTCCGCCGGGGCAGCGCCCTCGACCGCCTCGTCGGCCTCAGCGCCGGCCTGACGCTCGCGATGCCGACCTTCGTGGTGGCGCCCCTGCTGCAGATCGTCTTCGGCCTGAGCCTGCGCTGGCTGCCCGTGGGCAGCTGGGAGAACGGTGCGCCGGCCAACCTCGTGCTTCCGGTGATCACCCTGGCCCTGCCGCAGGTCGGCGTCCTGACCCGTCTCACCCGTGCCGCCCTGGCGGAGGTGCTGGCCGCGCAACCGGTCCGCACCCAGCGCGCCATGGGCCTGCCGCCGCACCGCATCGCCCGCCACGCCCTGCGCGGCGCCCTGCTGCCCGTGGTGGCGATCCTCGGGCCGACGGCGGCCTCCCTGCTCACCGGCTCGGTGGTGGTCGAGACCATTTTCGGCCTGCCCGGCATCGGCCGCTACTTCGTCGATGGGGCGCTGAACCGCGACTACACCCTGGTGATGGGCACCGTCGTGCTGGTGGCGCTGTTCGTCATCGTCCTCAACCTCGCGGCCGACCTCCTCTCCGGCTTCCTCGACCCGCGCCTGCGGGCGGTCCGGTGAGGCGCGCCCTCGGGCGGCTCGCCCGCAACCGGGCCGCCCTGGCGGCCCTCGTGGTCCTGGCCCTGGTCACCCTCGCCTGCCTCGTCGGGCCCCTGCTCACCGGCCACGATCCGGGGCGGATCTACCCCGACCTCGTGCGCACCGCCCCCTCGCTGCAGGCCCATCCGCGCCCGGAGGCGATCGCCCCGGCGCTGGAGCGCCTCGCCTTCCGCATGCGGGTGACGGCCGAGGACATCCGGGTCGCGGACGGGCAGCTGCACCTGACGCTGTCGGCCCCGAACCCGATCAACGAGCGGGTGCTGAGCTACCTGCCCCGCTCCGACCTGTTCGGTCCCGTCACCATCCTGTCGCGAGAGGCGGGGGGACGCCGCCTCCTGGTCGCGGCGCCGGTGCGGCGGCTGGTGTTTCCCCTCGGCACCGACGGGCTCGGGCGCGACCTCCTCAGCCGCAGCCTCGTCGCCGGCCGGGTCTCGCTCCTCATCGGCCTCGTCGCCACCGGCGTCGCGCTCCTCATCGGCGTCACCTACGGGGCGGTGGCGGGCTATGCCGGCGGCCGGGTCGACGCGGTGATGATGCGCTTCGTCGACGTGCTCTACGCCCTCCCCTTCGTGTTCTTCGTCATCATGCTGCTGGTGTTCTTCCGGGCAGGGCTCGGGCTGATCCTGATCGCCATCGGCGCGGTGGAATGGCTCGACATGGCCCGGATCACGCGGGCGCAGACCCTGGCCCTGCGCCACCGCGACTTCGTTCGCGCCGCCGAGGCGCTGGGCCTCTCCGCCGCCGCGATCCTGCGGCGCCACATCGTGCCGAACACCCTCGGGCCGGTCACGGTGGCGGCGACCCTGCTGGTGCCGCGGGTGATCCTGTTGGAGAGCTTCCTGTCCTTCCTGGGCCTCGGCGTGCAGGAGCCGGCCACGAGCTGGGGCGCGCTCATCGCCGAGGGCGCGCGCGCCATCGAATCCGCGCCCTGGATGCTCGCGGCCCCGGCCGGATTCCTGGTCGCCACCCTGGTCGCGCTGAACCTGCTCGGCGACGGCCTCGCCGAGGCCCTCGACCCGCGCCTCAGCGCGGACCGGTGAGCCCGGGATAGACCACCCGAACCACGCGCCGCTCCTCGGGGATCTCCGAGACCGGCCGGCCCTTGGCGTCCCGCGCCGGGGCCGCATCCGCCGGCACGACGTCGCTCGGCCGCAGCCGCCAGGGATCGAGGCCGTGCGCGCCGGCGCCCCGTCCCGCCTCGGAGGCGGCGGCGGGCATGGTCGCTGGGGGCGTGAGGGCGAGAAGCAGTGCGCAGGACACGCGGAACAATGCGCAAGACACGCGGAACGGGGAGGCAGGCATCGGCGAGGCGTCCGGGAGAACCTGTCGAGTTCAGCCGAGATGACTTAACCTTTGCGCGAAGCTTGGCGGAACCGCCGGGCCCCGGGCCGGATTGCCAACAACTGTCGTACAGCACGGTTAATGAGGATTCGATGGCAACCAAGGCCGTGGCGGACCGGGGCAGCGCGAGCGCGGGACCGGCGCCGGAGCGGGTCCCGATGGGGACCGTGATCGACACCGACATCTCCGCCCGGCTCGACCGCCTGCCCTGGGGGCGCTTCCACGTCCTCGTCATCGTGGCCCTCGGCATCACCTGGGTGCTCGACGGCCTCGAGGTCACCCTCGCGGGCTCCCTCGTGGGGGCGCTGCGCGCGGAGCCCATGAGCTTCACCGAGTTCGATATCGGCCTCGCGGCGAGCTCCTACCTCGTCGGCGCCGTCACGGGGGCGCTCGGCTTCGGCTGGCTCACCGACCGCATTGGCCGCAAGAAGCTGTTCTTCATCACCCTGGCGCTCTACCTCGCCGCCACCGCCGCCACGGGCCTGTCATGGAATATCTACAGCTTCTGCCTGTTCCGCTTCCTCACGGGGGCGGGGATCGGCGGCGAATACACCGCCATCAACTCGACGATCCAGGAACTCGTGCCGGCCCGCGTGCGCGGCTGGACCGACCTCGTCATCAACGGCTCGTTCTGGATCGGGGCCGCGTTGGGCTCGTTCCTCTCCATCGTGGTGCTGCGCCCCGGCATGATCGACCCGGCCTGGGGCTGGCGCATCGCCTTCTTCGTCGGCGGCGGCATCGGCCTCGTCATCCTGCTCCTGCGGACCTGGATTCCCGAGAGCCCGCGCTGGCTCGCCACCCACGGCTACGTCGCCGAGGCCGACCGGGTCGTCAGCGGCATCGAGAAGCGCTTCACCGACGAGGGCCACACCCTGCCGCCCATCGACGCGCAGAAGCGCATGAAGCTCAGGACCCGCAGCCACACCCCCCTCAAGGAGGTGTTCGGCACCATGCTGGTCGGCCACCGCAAGCAGACCCTGGTGGGCCTCGCCCTGATGGTGGCGCAGGCGTTCTTCTACAACGCGCTGTTCTTCACCTACGCCCTGGTGCTGCAGCGGTTCTACAACGTGCCCGGCGACCACGTCGGCTGGTACCTGCTGCCGTTCGCGCTCGGTTCCTTCCTCGGGCCGCTGCTCCTCGGGCGCCTGTTCGACACCGTGGGCCGCCGGCCGATGATCGCCTTCACCTACGGCATCTCGGCGATCCTGCTGGCGATCACCGGCTACCTGTTCAAGATCGACGTCTTCGGCCCGGTGGGCCAGACGGCGGCCTGGATGGTGGTGTTCTTCTTCGCCTCCGCCGCCGCGAGCGCCGCCTACCTCACCGTGGCGGAGACCTTCCCCCTGGAGATCCGGGCCCTGGCCATCGCGGTGTTCTACGCGCTCGGCACCGGCATCGGCGGCGTCTCCGGTCCGCTGCTGTTCGGCGCCCTGGTGGAGACGGGCTCGCGGGACAACGTGCTGATCGGCTACCTCGTCGGCGCCGTCCTGATGGCGGTGGCGGCAGTGGTCGGCGGGCTCTTCGGCACCGCGGCCGAGGGCAAGTCCCTGGAAGACGTCTCGAAACCTTTGGCGGCCGCCTGATCCTCTGTCAGCGCCTGCCGGCAACGCGTGAAACGGCCGAGGATGGTCCGTGTTGGTCTGGCACCGACCCTGTCACGCCCATCCCCGGAAGGACCTCATGCGGATCATCCCCACTACGCGCACGCGGGTCTGAGCCAGCAGCCTCCTCGTCGGGGGTGTCCTGGCCGGCGCCCCGGCGCTCGCCCAGGGCAACGCCCCCGCCGAGATCAAGCAGCCCGGCCCGCCGCGCATGACGGCGCCCGGGTCGGCGGACGCACCGGTGGTCAAGCCCGGCGGCCTCGACAAGGGCGGTCCGGGCGCGATCGGCCCCGTCGCACCCGGGGCCATGGGTGCCTCCCGCGCGGCGAGCACTTCCGGGGCCTCCGGCACTGCCGGGCAGAACCTGAAGCCGATCGCCGATACGGGCGGTGGGGGCGGCGGCGGGAGCTGTGCCCTCAGGGCGCGCGACGCTCGGCGAAGAAGGCTCGCAACAGGTCGGCGGCCTCCCCTTCCCGCAAGCCGCCATAGACCTCCGGGCTGTGGTGGCAGGTCGGCTGGTTGAAGAAGCGCGGACCGTTCTCCACGGCGCCGCCCTTCGGGTCCGCGGCCGAGAAGTACAGGCGCCGGATCCGCGCGAAGGCGATCGCGGCCGCACACATCGCGCAGGGCTCCAGGGTGACGTAGAGGTCGCAGCCGCTGAGGCGCTCGTCGTCCAGCGCCTGGCAGGCGGCCCGGATCGCCAGGATCTCCGCATGGGCGGTCGGATCGCGAAGGGCCCGCGGGCGATTGTGGGCGACCGCCACGACCACCCCGTCCTTCACCACCGCCGCGCCCACCGGGACCTCCCCCTCGGACGCCGCCCGACGCGCCGCCGCGAAGGCGAGGCTCAAGGGGTCGGTGGCGGGCGGGTCGGTCTCGGGCATCGGGTGGGATCCTGACGATCGGTGCCCGTTCCTTGGCCGTCGCGCCGCCGATCTGCAATGGCCTGCCCCCGGCGAGAGGCCGGCGCGGGCGCGCGCTCTCCGGCAGCGCGCGCGGCATGCTCCGCCACGACGGGGTCCCACGGTGCCGGCGTCCGGAAGACACCCTTCATCTCCGGTGCCCTGGCCGACCGGCCCAGGGCCCAGGGCACCGCCGTGCTGGCGGCGGCCTGCGCCGCCAGGGAGGCCTTCGCCTGAGGACTTGCGCTGAAACTGGCGCCCCTGCGCGTCAACACGCTCGCGCCCGGGCCGATCGATACGCCGCTCCTGGCGCGGATTCTCGGGGCCCATCGCGACGCCTACGGCGCGACCCTGTCCGAACGCCTGCCGCAGGGACGCCCCGGCACGGCGGACGAGACGGGGGCGGCGGTCGTCTTCCTGATGCGCAACGGCTTCATGAATGGCGAGACGCTGCACGTCGACGGCGGTGCCCGCCTCGTCTGACGGCCCGACGCCAGCGCGGCCGGGTCTTGCGGAAGGCCACGTTCGCGAGGGACCATGCTCGCGAGAGGCCAAAGCCGTGAAAGCCGGCGACGCGCGTGTGCCGTTCACCCTCGCTGTCTCGATCCCGTGAGAGGACCAGCCCCGATGCCCGAGAGTCCCGAGACCCCGCCGCAGGGGGAAATGCCGGATGTCGACACCCTGCTGCGCGCCAACCTGGAGCGCGTCTTCAACGACCGCGCGCCGCATGCGCGTCGCGCGGCGGTGGACGCGCTCTATCGGGAGGATGCCGTCCTGTACGACCCCGCCGGTTCCGTACAGGGACGCGTCGCGATCGCGGACCTCGCCGGCCGGCTCCTGGAGCAATTCGGACCGGGCTTCCGGTTCACGCCGGTCGGAACGGCGACGGGGCATCACGGGCTGGCGGCCCTGCGCTGGCAGGCCGGGCGGGAGGAGGGTCCCGTGACCCTGACGGGGACCGACGTCGCCGCGATCTCTGATGGGAAGATCCAGACGTTGTGGGTGCTCATCGACCCGCCGCAGACCCCTGGGTGAGGGGGATCCGGTTCACGAGGATGTTAAATGGCGGAACATCGCCCCGGCGTGGCCGTTGGACACGGCAATACGGCTTGGTTGAAGCAGAACCGAGCTGTCAACCCGAAGACGAGGAGCGCACGATGAGCAGCACCACCGACAAGATCAAGGGTCTCGCGAACGAGGCCGTCGGCAACGTCAAGCAGGGCATCGGCAATGCGACCGATAACGACAAGCTGAAGGCCGAGGGTAAGGCCCAGGAACTGAAGGGCGAGACCCAGAAGACGGTTGGCGACGCCAAGGATGGCGTCAAGAACGCCGCCGACGCGGTCAAGAGCAAGCTCTAAGTCTCTCGACCCCGGAGCATAGATCCGGGCGCGACGATCTCGGAAAGGCGGCGCAAGCCGCCTTTTCGCGTGTTCGAGGCCTGCATCCACCGAACCCGCGGCCCTTGCGCGCGGGATCACTCGCAACACGGCGTCCGCTCTGTTATGGGGCAGGCATGACCGACAAGACTGACGACACCATGGGCAAGTCTGAGGACGCGCCTGCCAAGACCTCCCGTTCGAAGCCCAAGGCCTCGACAAAGCCAGCGACCAACACCGCGGCGGCGTCGCGCAAGACCGTGGCACCCGAGACTGGCGAACCCAAGATTGTGGGACCCAAGACCGCGGGCTCCGAGTCCGGGGCGCTCAAGACCGGGGCACCGAAGACCCGCGCGTCCGCGCCCGTCACAGACGCGGTCGCGGCGACCGCGAGCCGGCCCGCGAAGGCGGGCAAGGCCGGTTCTGCCGACGCTGACCCTGTGAAGTCGGGCGGTGCCAAGTCCGGTGGTGCCGAGTCTGGCCCTGCGGAGGCGAAGACATCGCGCGCGACGGCGTCGGACGCTCAGCCCTCTGACGCGAAGGCACCGAAGGGGAAGTCGGCGAAGCCGGCCTCGTCCGAGAAGACGCCCGCGGCCGCGGAGCCCGTGAAGGCCACGGCCGCGAAGGCGGCTTCCACCGAGGCGAAGTCGGAGACGGGCAAGGCCGCGACGGCCAAGGTCGAGCCGGTCTCGTCAGTGGCTGCCAAGGTCTCGCCAACCAAATCTTTGCCGGCCAAGTCCTCGCCGAAAGCCGAGCGCGTCGAGGCTGAGAAGCCGGCATCCGCGAAGGCCAAGGCGGCTCAGGCCCGGACCCCTCAGGACAGCTCCGAGGAAGCGTCCAAGGCGGCCCCCGCGGCTGCGCGCGCGGTCACGGAGTCGGCGCGAGCGAAGCCCAATCCGGCGAGGGCGTCCAAGGCCAAGGCGGCCGACGCCGCGCCGGCCGAGGCTGTGGCCGCCGAGACCAAGGCGCCCGCGCCCGAGGCGGACCTGTCCACCGCCAAACCGGCGTCCGTGCCCGCGGCCAAGCGCGCCAAGCCGAAGCCGGCCGAGGTGGCGCAGGCTGCCGACACCAACGTCTCCGAGCCGAAGGCTCCGGCCGAGCCCTGGGCTCCGGCCACCGATGCCGGTATTCCGGGGCCTTCGGCCGAGGAGAAGCCGAAGGTTCGGCACGCCGCCATGCCCCGCGGCGGCGACGCGCCCCTGCGCCGCAAGACCGCCGTGGCGAAGCCCTCCCAGCCGGGGCCCGAGGCCGCGGCGTCCGCCGGTCCGGCCCGCGACGAGGGCACGCCCGAGGGCGACCGCATCGCCAAGGCCATCGCCCGCGCGGGTATCGCCTCGCGCCGGGACGCGGAGGCCATGATCGAACAGGGCCGCGTCACCCTCAACGGCAAGGTGCTGACCTCGCCGGCCATGAACGTGACGCCCGACGACCGCATCACCGTCGACGGCGAGCCGCTGCCGGCCCGCGAGCGCACGCGCCTGTGGATCTACCACAAGCCCCGCGGCCTCGTGACCACGGCGCGCGACCCCGAGGGGCGCCAGACCGTCTTCGAGAACCTGCCCGAGGACCTGCCCCGGGTCGTCGCCATCGGCCGCCTCGACATCAACACCGAGGGGCTGCTGCTTCTCACCAACGACGGCGGCCTCGCCAAGGTCATCGCCCATCCGGATACCGGGTGGCTGCGCCGCTACCGCGTACGCGCCCACGGCGACACCACCCAGGCCGAGCTCGACAAGCTGCGCCGCGGCGTCACCATCGACGGCATGGATTACGGCCCGGTGGAAGCGAGCCTCGACCGGGCCTCCGGCGACAACCTCTGGCTGACGCTCGGCCTGCGCGAGGGCAAGAATCGCGAGGTCAAGCGCATCCTCGAGCATCTCGGGCTGGCGGTGAACCGCCTGATCCGGCTCTCCTTTGGACCGTTCCAGCTCGGCGACCTCGAGGCGGGCCTGACCGAGGAGATCCGCACGAAGGTGCTCAAGGAGCAGCTCGGCCCGGCCCTCTCGGAGCAGGCCGCCGTCGATTTCGAGAGCCCGGTGCGCGAGCCGATCGCGCCCTTCGGCTCGCCGAAGCAGCAGGCCAAGCAGCCCGCCCGCAGCGCCTCGGCGGCCCAGCGCCGCGAACCGCGGGGCTACGACGACGAGGCACCGCGCGGCGGTGGCCGTCCGATGGCACCGGCCAAGCCCGTCCGGGTCCCCACCGGCGGCAACAGCGCCGGTCCGCGCCGCTCCGTCTGGCGCGCCGAGGACGAGGCCCGTTCCGAGGACGCGCCGCGCCGAGTCAAGATCCCGCGCCGGGGAGCCGATCCCAAGGCCGAGCGTGAAGCCGCCGCCTCCCGGGGCCGCGAGCGCGTCGGCGCCATCAGCACCGGCGAGCGCCGCGTCCTGGTGGAGCGCCTGAAGTCGAGCCCGCAGGAGCCCGCCGCCGAGCCGCATCGCCGCGACAGCGCCGTGCGTCGTCGCGGGGACGAGGACGCCCCCCGCGAAGGCCGCTTCCCCCGCGCCGAGTCCCAGGCGCGCCCTTTCCGGCAACCCGACGATCGCGCCTCCGGTGCGCGTGCCTCCGGTGAGCGTGCCTTCGGAGCCCGCCCCGCCGGAGATCGGCCTGCCCGCGGCTTCGGCGGCGAAGGCCGGCCGCCGCGCCGGGAGGACGACCGTCCGCGCGGAAACTTCCGTTCGCAGGACGGGGCCGAGCGCCGCGGTCCGCCGCGCGGCAGCGAGGACCGTCCGCGGGGTCCCTTCCGCAGCAACGCGCATCGCAGCGAGGGCGGTGACGATCGCGGTGCCCGTCCAGCGTCCCGCGGCGCACCCGCCCGGGACGGCTTCCGGGGCGACAAGCCGAGCGGCTTCCGGGGCGACAAGCCCAGCGGCTTCCGGAGTGACAAGCCGAGCGGATTCCAGGGTGACAAGCCCAGCGGCTTCCGGGGCAACGACCGCCCCGGCGCTGACCGCGGCGATCGTGGGGATCGCGGTGATCGTGGCGGCTTCAAGGGCGGTGCGGCCCGTCAGGACGGCGAGCGCGGCGGCTTTAAGGGCGCCGGCAAGCCCGGCGGCGGCTTCAAGGCTGGCGGCAAGCCGGGTGGTTTCGGCAAGCCGGGCGGCTTCAGCAAGCCCGGCGGGTCCGGCAAGCCCGGTGGCAAGCCGGGTGGCTTCAGCCGCGGCGGCTCCGGTGGTGGCAAGCCCGGCGGTGGCAAGCCCGGCGGCGGCGCCCGTCCGCCCCGCGGTGGCGGACGGTGAGGATCGTCGGCGGCGATCACCGTGGTCGCCGCCTGGCCACGCCGAAGACCGACGCGATCCGGCCCACCTCGGACCGGCTCCGCGAGGCGATCTTCAACGTCCTCGCGCACGCCTATGACGACGCGGTCGTCGGGGCCCGGGTCCTCGACCTGTTCGCCGGCACCGGCGCCCTCAGCTTCGAGGCGCTGTCCCGCGGTGCGGCCTATGCCCTCCTGGTCGATGAGGGCGCCGAGGCCCGGGCACTGATTCGCGAGAACATCGACTCCTTCGGCGCCGAAGGGGCGACCCGCCTGTTCCGGCGCGACGCCACCCGGCTGGGCCCGGCCGGCACCAGCGGCACCTTCACCCTCGTGTTCTGCGACCCGCCCTACAACCGCGATCTCGCCCCCGCGGCCCTGGCCAGCGCGGCGACCGGTGGCTGGCTCGCCCCCGGTGCCCTCGCGGTCATCGAGGAATCCGCGGGCGTCCATGTCGCCCTGCCGCCCGGATTCACCGAGCTCGAGCGCCGGGTCTACGGCGATACCGCCCTCGCCTACGCGCGCTACGCCGCCTGACGCGCGACCTCGACACGACCCTCCTGGTATACGGGCGCGACCCAGGCGCGCGCGGCGGACCTCGACGGCGCCCGGGCGCGTTCCGCTTTCATGGTCCTCGCCGAACCCCGAACCGCCACCCCGGACATCGATCCGGTCGCGTCCGCGCCCTCCCCCGGCCCGCGTCCGTCCCGCCTCTGGCGCCCGCGGCGCGTCCTCGTTACCCCAGCGGCCCTGGAGCATGCGCATGGCCGCGCAATGGCGGCCCGCGCCGAAGCCCTCGGCCTGCCGGTCGAGTACCTGGCGGCCAACCGTCTGACAGGGTTGCGAAATCCGGATCCGCGCATTGCCTATCGGGAGGCCAAGGCGACCCTCGCCATCGTGGTCGCACCGCCGACCAAGCTCAGGCTTCAGCCGATTCCCCCGAGCGCCGACTGGCGCTTCGACCTCGCTGAGGGCTGTCCGGCCCATTGCCAGTACTGCTATCTCGCGGGCTCGCTGTCCGGCCCCCCCGTGACGCGGGCCTACGCGAATCTCGACGCGATTCTCGACAACCTGCCCGCCTATCTCGGCCAGGGCGCCATCACCTCGACCCAGGCCGATCGTGCTCACGAAGGTACTACCTTCGAGGCCTCCTGCTATACCGATCCCCTCGGTATCGAACATCTGACCGGCTCGCTCTCGGCGGCCATCACCCGTTTCGGCGCGTGGGACGCGCCGGTTCAACTCCGTTTCACCACCAAGTTCGCGGCGGTGAAGCCCCTGCTCGGCCTCGCGCATCATGGACGGACCCGCATCCGGTTCTCGGTCAATGCGCGCTCGGCTTCGCGCTACGAGGGCGGAACGGCGAGCTTGGACGCGCGTCTGGCGGCTCTCAGGGCCGTCGCGGAGGCCGGTTATCCGGTCGGCCTCACCATCGCGCCGATCCTACCCGTGCCGGATTGGCAGGACGCCTATGCCGGCTTGATACGAGACGTCTCCGGAGCGCTTGCTGGCGTGACGGACATCGATCTCACCGTTGAACTTATCACCCACCGCTTCACGCCTGGTTCGAAGAACGTGCTGCAGGGCTGGTATCCCGGTTCGGATCTGCCGATGACAGAAACGGAGCGAAGCCGAAAGCTGACGAAATTCGGATCCGTCAAGTACGTGTTTCCACGAGACCTGATGCAAAGCATGCGCACTTACTTAACTGAAGAGATCCGGAGCGGCTTGCCGCAGGCGCGCATTCTTTACTGGACTTGAGCTCTCACCCCGATTTCACGTCGGCGAGGCTTCATCGAAGCGAGTGCGCGCTTCCTGGATCGCCGGAAGATTCGAGAATGCCCAAGCTCCCAGGGCCTGAACGGGATCCTGCAGGGATCGTCCGAGATCCGTGAGTGCATATTCCACCCGCGGCGGAACGGTGGGATACACGGTCCGGGAGACGAGGCCGTCGCGCTCGAGACCCCGGAGCGTAAAGGTCAGCATCCGCTGGGATACGCCGCCGACCAGTCGCTTCAGCTCGTTGAAGCGCCGCGGACCATCCGTCAGCATCATCACCACGAGAATGGTCCACTTGTCGCCGATCCGCGACAGGACCGTGCCGACGACGCGGCAATCGCCCAGGTTGTGCGGTGTACGCGTCTCGGTTCCCTCGTTGTGCCCCGGTTCCACGAATGTGCCTCCTTGCGCGTAAGCGCGTCTGGTCCTCTATACCGCCTCGGTACACTTCTGATACCGGGAATCGAAGATGAAACTCCTGCACGTCGACGGAAGCATTCTGGGTGAGCATTCGGTCAGCCGCGCGGTTTCGGCCGCGATCGTCACGCATTTGAAGGCGGGGGCACCGGATCTCGATGTCACCCATCGCGATCTCGCCGCCACACCGATTCCGCACCTTTCGGGCGCCTACCTGGCAGGCCACCAGCCGAACGCGACGAACACCCCCGACATCCAGAACGATGTCGAGCTCGGCCGGACCGTCCTCGCCGAGTTCCTCGCCGCCGACATCGTGGTGATCGGCGCGCCGTTGTATAACTTCACGATTTCGTCGCAGCTCAAGGCCTGGATCGATCGCATCCTCGTGGCCGGCCAGACCTTCAAGTACACCGAGAGCGGCGCTGTGGGCCTTGTTCCGCAGAAGCGAGTCATCGTCGCCGTTGCCCGCGGTGGTCTCTATGGAGCCGGAACACCGAACGCAGCGGCGGAGCATGCTGAGACCTACCTGCGCGTGGTCCTGGGCTTCATCGGCATCACGAATCCAGAGATCATCGTCGCCGAGGGCATCGCGCTCGGTCCGGACGCCCGCCAACAAGCTCTCGACGCTGCTCTGAAGGCCGCCTCGAACCTGCCTGCCGCCTAACGCCGTCCGAAGAGCCGCTCGATGTCGTGGAGCTTCAGCTCCACGAAGGTCGGGCGGCCATGGTTGCAGGTGCCGGCAAGCGGCGTCGCTTCCATCTCGCGCAGGAGTGCGTTCATTTCCTCCGGGCGCAGGCGCCGGCCCGCGCGGATCGAGCCGTGACAACTCATCCGCGACAAGATCGCGTCCAGGCGCCGTCCGAGGGGGCCTGCACCTTCGTCGGTGCCGTCGGGGCTCTCATCTTCGAGACCGCTCTGGCTGAGCGCATCGAGAATATCGGTGACTAGGTTTCGGATCGAGGCGTTGGCGAGAGCGGCCGGCACCTCCCGTACCAGGACCGCGCCCGAGCCGAACGGCTCGAGCGTCAGGCCCAGCCGGTCGAGATCGGGGGCCGCGGCCACGAGGCGCTCCGCCTCGCCGGGTGCCAGCTCTACCACGTCCGGAATCAGCAAGCCTTGGCGGGCGATGCCACCCCGGGCGCGTTCGCGTTTCAGGCGCTCGTAGACCAGGCGCTCATGTGCGGCATGCTGATCAACGAGGACGAGACCGTCGGCTGTCTGGGCGACGATGTAGGTTTCGTGCAGCTGCGCCCGCGCGGCTCCGAGGGGGTGATCCTGTTCCTCCACTGGCTCCAGAACCGGGCGCAGTTCCGCTGCCGGGGGCGCAAAATCGTGTTCAAAGCGGGCCTGATGAGCCTCGGCCAGACCTGTGAGCCCTGGCGACCGCGGAACCGCCTGGCGATAGGCATAGGGCGCGGCGATGGACGGCAGCGCGCGCGGGAGGTTCGGCGCGGGGATCGGGTAGGCACTGGTGCCGGAATGAACGGCAAGACCCGTTGGCCGCAACGCGTCCAGCGTACGGGTGGTGCCCGTGGTGGAGCCACGCAGACCGGCTTGGCGCAGCGTCTCGTGGATCGCGCTGACGATCAGGCTCCGGACCAGACCAGGATCGCGAAAGCGTACTTCGGTCTTGGCTGGGTGTACGTTGACGTCCACCAGCGCCGGGTCGCACAGGATTGCCAGCGCCAGGACCGGATGGCGGTCGGAACTCATCGTATCGGCATAGGCGCCCCTGACTGCGCCGAGCAGCAGGCGGTCACGAACCGGGCGGCCATTGACTGTGAAGTGGATCTGGCTGGCAGCGCCTCGATGGAAGCTCGGCAGGCCGATATGACCCGCAAGCCCGAAGCCCTCGCGGGCCATCTCGAGGGCCAGCGAATTCGATCCGAATTCGGCGCCGAAGACGCCGGTCAGCCGGCGGAGCGTCGCGGAAGAACCTGTCTCTGTCTCGGCCGGGAAAACCAGCGGAGTTCCGCTTTCAGATCGCAGCACGAGCCGGATTTGGGGCTGCGCGACTGCGAGCCGGCGCAGGATATCGCCGATCGCTGCGGCTTCGGCCCGGTCGGACTTGAGAAATTTCAGCCGCGCAGGAGTGGCAGCGAAGAGATCGGAAACCTCGATCCGCGTGCCGCGCGCGCTGGGTGCTGGGCGGACCTCGCCCTTGATGCCTGCATCTACCGTGAGGGTTACGCCAGTCTCGGCCTCGGCCGTACGGCTGGTAAGGGTCAGGCGGGCGACCGCGCCGATCGAGGGCAAGGCCTCGCCGCGAAAGCCCAACGTTTCGATGCAGGTTAGATCCCCGCTCGGGAGCTTTGAGGTGGCATGCCGCTCAACTGCAAGCGCTAGATCATCCGCATCCATGCCGGCCCCATCATCGACCACACGGATCAAGCGTCGTCCGCCTCCTTCGATCGTGACTTCGATGCTGCGTGCGCCGGCATCGATGGCGTTCTCAACGAGTTCCTTGACCGCCGAGGCGGGCCGCTCGACGACTTCGCCGGCGGCGATACGGTCGACGAGGATCGGATCGAGGCGACGGACGGGGCGAGGTGGCGTGGACATGCGGAGGAAACTATAGGTGCCCTTGGACCCAGCCGAAAGGCCACGCTGGAAACGTTGGTTCCTGCCACAGCCGCTGACACTTCCACTCACGCACACACCACCGAAAACAAAATCAACGGAATGAAGATCTTGCGATTCCATCTCGAAGGGCTTGTCCACGCGTGAGGGCCAAGCTGCAGCGCTGTCGCACCGTATGGGGCCGCACCGAACAGCGCGATTCACTTCCAGGGCTGCGTACGGTCACCAACGCCCTATACCAGCCGGCGACTCCGGACGGGAGCTGGGCGCTGTGCGATGCTGATGGGACCATCATCGAATTCGGCGCCAATCCGATGCTCACGGACGTCGTCGATGAGGCGGACGATCGCCCGATGCTCTTCATCGGTCCGCTGATTACCCATTACGGCCATTTCCTTCTCGGCACTTTCGCGCGCCTCTGGCCTCTCCTCTCCTGGATGGGGCCGAAGCCGCGTCTCGTCTGCTACGCGGAAGGGCCGCTGGATGCGCTGCACGCGGAATGGGCGACGCTACCGTTCCTCGCCGATATTCTCGCCCGCTTCGATCTGACCGTCGAAGACCTCGTCACCTTCCAGAACGTGACCCGCATTCCGAAGCTGCTGGTTCCGGAGCCGAGCGTGAAGGAGCAGGACTTCACCCATGCGATCTACGGCTCGCTGACGCACTATACCGGCGAAGCATTCTACGAACCGGCCGCCGTCGATCAGGAAACGCGGCCGATCTACCTGTCGAAAGCGAGATTGGGATCGGGGATCTCACGGCTGCGCAACGAGGATGCGCTGTGCGAAGCTCTGGCGCGGCAGGGGGTGGACATCGTCTTCCCGGAGACCCTGCGGTTTCCCGAACTGGTTCGACTGCTTTCGGAGCGGACAATGGTTCTTGGAACGGCAGGTTCGGCGTTTCACACGGCCGTCTTCGCAGCCCCGAACCGTCGGATCCTGGCGTTGAATTGGACACCCCCGGTTCACGCCAACTTTCCGCTGCTGGATGCGCTCAATGGCACGCAGGCGCGGTACTACTTCGTTCCTGGGAGTACGATCGGAGAGGAGCCGGGATTCCATTTTGGCTGGTCGATCCCAGACCCCCAGGCGGTCGCCACCGAGATGCTGGAGCGCGCCAGGGCCTTCGACAGCCTCGACGCTCGCGATGCTGCCGAGGACGCGGCGCGGTGGCGAGCCAAGTGGATCCCCGGCTGGAAACCGGTCCAGCGCTGGCTCGATCGCCGCCTCTAAAGGCTCAGGCGACGCCCGAGCGGAGCAGATCGTGATAGTGCACGAGCCCGACGGGGCGATCGTCCTCGACGACGATCAGCGCCGTGATCTTCATCGATTCCTGGATTTCCAGAGCCTTTGCCAGCAAGGTTTCGGGGGCTACCGTCCTTGGCTTGCCGCTCATCAACGCCTCGACCGCGAGGCTATCGAGATCCGTGCGGAAGACGTTGCGGCGCAGATCGCCGTCCGTGAGAATACCCGCGAGGCGTCCATCGGTGTCTACGACGACCACCGAGCCAAACCCTTTCGCATCGATCTCGGCGATGGCCGCGCGCATCGGAGTTCCGCATGGGACCACCGGCAGCTGAGACCCGGTATGCATCACTTCGCGAACCTGACGCAGCGAGGCGCCGAGGCGCCCGCCTGGGTGGTAGATGCTGAATTCCCGGGCGGAGAACCCGCGCGCTTCGAGGAGCGCAATGGAAAGCGCGTCGCCGAGGGCGAGCTGCATTGCCGTGGACGTCGTGGGCGCCAAACCGTTCGGGCAGGCCTCGCGTGCCTTGGGAAGGGTCAGGCAGATGTCGGCTTCGCGGCCGAGCGTCGATGTGCTGTTGGACGTGATGGCGATCAGGCCGACGCGGTAGCGACGGGCGTAGCCGATGATATCGGCAAGCTCCGTCGTCTCACCTGACCAGGACAATGCCACCACGACGTCCTCGGGCTGGATCATGCCCAGATCGCCGTGGCTCGCCTCGGCGGGATGAACGTACAGGGCGGGCGTCCCCGTCGAGGCCAGTGTCGCAGCAATCTTGCGCCCGATATGGCCCGATTTGCCCATGCCCGTGAGGATGGCGCGACCTTTGGCGCGGGAGATGCGCGACACTGCATCGGTGAACGCCGCGCCGAGCCCGTTGCCGATGGATTCCATCAAGCAGGCAAGTCCGTCACGTTCCGTCTCGATCGTCCGCAGGGCAGACGCGACGGCCGGCGAGAGCGTCGAATCCGAGGGGATGAGGGCGGGGCGCAAGGCCTGGGCGCTGTCTGCTGGAGCCATACCGGCCCGTATCCTTCTGGTAAGATCGCGTGCGCGTGAGCCGCCACGGTTGTCTGCCTATGAAGACAGATTGTGGTCGGATGGCGACTCCCCGGCCCGTCCAGCTATCATCCGTCCTACGTTGACGCCCCATTAACCGTGCCGGTTGTAGGCCTGTTAACCATGAGGTCGGGGCGTCTTCCGTTGGGAGGTGATCTGGCGTCGTCCGCCTCGCGCATCCGCAGGCGGTCCATGTCTCGAAGCGCCGATATCGGCGTTCAGGTCAGCGGAAAGACGTCGATCCGTGACACGCGCAGGGCCGATTGCAGGATGGCGCAGCCAAGGCCTTCGCGGCTTTGCTCTGATCGCGGCTCTCACGCTCCCGTCCTACGCCGAGGCTCAGGCTCTCCCATCCGGTGCCCCGGAGAATGCCCTTGGAACGCCGGCCGTGGGCGATGTCCAGCCGCTGGGCGCGGGCCTGCGAGGCAGCGCCGTCTCGGGCAGCGGCGTCCTGAACAGCAACGGCTCTGCGACCGGCGGAGAGACGGCCGGCAACGGGGGGCTGGCCACGCGTGCCCTGGCCGGAAGCCGGTCCGGGAGCGCCCTCGCCTCCGGCGGAACGAATGGACCCAACAATCGCGGGCTCACCAATCTTCTGCGGCTCCGGGCGATCCCGCCCCGGCGCTTCGGGAACGCCACGGTCCGGCCGGTCCGCTCGATCACGCAAGTTCCCTCGTACGATCTGCGTCTGACGCCGGTGGTGCGCAGTGCCGTGAGCGGCGTCCCGCTGCCGACGGTGCTGCCGCTTGCCGGCGTCCAGACGCCGGGCTTCTTTCTCTCGACGGCGCTGCGGCGTCCGATCACGATCGACGAGGCCTACGCCCCGCTCGGGATCAAGGTCGGGACCTTCACGATCCTGCCTGCGATCCAGCAGAGCATCGGCTACGACACCAACCCCGACCAGATCACCAATCGGCTGGCCAAGCCGTCGCTGGCGCTGCGGACGGACGGTGAATTGAGCTTTCGGAGCGACTGGTCGTCGAGCGAACTCACCGGTGATTTGCGGGGCGGCTACGTCGATTATCCGGACAATCAGGGGGCCAGTCGTCCCAACGGAGCGGGCGTGACCCGGCTGCGGATCGACGCGAACCGCGATACCCGGATCGATGTCGAAGGCCGATTTCTCCTGGAAACACAACGCACTGGCACGCCGGACCTGGCGGCCGCCACGGCAACCCGGCCGCTGATCGCGAGCTATGGCACGACGATCGGCGTCACAGAGCGCTTCAACCGGGTCCAGGTGTCGCTGCGGGGATTGCTCGACCGCTCCGAGTTCGAGGATGCGCAGCTCTCCGATGGCACCATCCTGCGCCAGAGCGATCGCAACCTGAACCAGTATGGCCTGCAACTCCGGGCTGGATACGAGATCTCGCCCGTCATCACGCCCTTCGTCGATGTCCTGGCCGACACGCGCGTCTACGATCTCCGCGTCGATTCATCGGGAATACGACGCGATTCCGATGGCATCACGCTCTCGGGCGGCGCGACCTTTGCGCTGACGCGCTTCGTCACCGGCGAAATCTCGGCGGGTCTTCAGCATCGCAGCTACGTCGACCCGGCTCTGCGCGATCTGACGGCGCCCGTGATTACGGCGGCGCTGATCTGGAGCGCGAGCTCGCTCACCACGGTCCGCCTGAATGGTGCGACGGGGGTGATCGAGACGTCGGTGCCCGGTTCGAGCGGTGTCCTGACACAGACCGCGACGCTGGAAGTTCAGCACGACCTGCTGCGCAATCTCTCGCTGACCGGCGGCATCAGCTACCTGTCGAACGACTATGACCGGGTGAACATCACCGAGCGCGGATTCTCGGCGACGGCGCGGATCGACTATCGCTTCAACCGCTGGCTGGCGATGCGGGGGAGCTACATCTACCAGCGCCTCGACAGCACCTCGGCCGGTTCGAGCTTCCACGCCAACACGTTCCTGCTCGGGCTGCGCGTCAATCCGTGACGCGCAGACCCGATGTCCGCTCGCGGTATACCGAGAGGGTCGTGTCGAGGTTGCGCGGTTCTCAGCGCACCATCGCGAGCGACGCGCCGGATTTCGACAGCGCACCATCGAGAGCCCCGCCGCCCTGGCGCAGCCGGGCCGCGACGGTCCCGCCGGGCTGGTAGAGGTAGACCTCGCCGTCGCGGTAGTCCCAGGCCGTGACCTTGGACAGGTCCTTGTTCGGGCAGCCGGAGGCACTGGCCTTGTAAAGGTCCAGGGCCGGGGCGCTCGACAGGGAGACCTTGCAGCTCGCGCCGGTGGCGTCCTTGGCATTCCAGGACCCGACGACGGACGAGCGGCCGCTCGCCACCACCGGCGGCGGGGCCGGCGCGACGGGGGGCGCCTCCGGGGCGATGACCGGGGTCGACGGGGCGACGGCGACGTTGACGCCCACCGGAGGCGGCAGGTCGGCCGGGGCCGCGGTGGCGCCCGGCGGCGGGGCCAGCGGCTCCGAGGTGACCGGGCCGGACGGCATGGCGGGGACGACCGGCTCCAGGGCCGCCTGGGGGCCGGGGGCGATCCGGCTGCGGCTGGGCCCCTCCAGGCGCTGCGAGGCGCAGGCGCCGAGGCTGGCGGCGAGCGCGAGGACGGCGACTGTCGACAGGAGCGAACGCGGCATCGATGTCAGGTTCCGAATGGGAGCGGGCGCGGAGCCCGGGGGCTCCGCATTTCGGCCTGCGTCACCGGCAATTGCGCTGGCGGCAAGGCACCGGCGTCCGGCGGTGCGGGATTTGCCGGGACCACGCGATGTTTGGCGGCGGGTGTGGCGTTCGTGCCTCAGGGCCCGGGTCCGAGCCCGCGGCCCGTCTCGCCAGCGGGCCGCGCGGCCACCCGCCCCTGTCCCGGCGGGCCGATTCGGATCCCGGCGCGACACGCGACGAACCGCGCAGACAATCGCGGTCCGGACGGAAATGTGGCGACACGGGTTCGACAGTCTCGCGCCTGCCGTCGGGCAGATCCCATCAGTAGAGCGTTCCAGTCCACAAGACGTTGTCCAGTTTCGGCACAATCCTGCCTCAGAAACGCCGAGCCGACCGGGTGGGATAGCCCTGTGACGGACAGCGCGGTCTCGCGCCCGTCACCCGCGTCCGGACGGACGCGGAACGAAGGCCCGGCACGTGCGCCGGCCCATGCAGGGGATGGATCGACCATGGCTGAAGCTGCCGAGCGTTCCCTGCCGGTCGGACCGGGGCGCGCCGCCCGCGGCCTCGGGATCGCGGCCCTCCTCCTCGGTGGCGGTGCGGCGGGGTTCGTCGCCTGGTTCCATGCGCCGGCCGAGAGCCCCACCCGTGTGACGCCGATGGTCCATACGGTGCCGGGACCCGTCGGTCCCGACGCGTCCCCCGCCTCGGCGGTCGCCGGCCTGCGATCCGACGACCCGGCACCCGCGGCGTCGAGCGACCCCTCGCCCGGGAGCGTCGCCGAGGCCGCGGCGCCCGCCGCCGAGACCACGCCCGAGATTACGCCCGAGACCGCAGCCACGACCGCGGCGGAGACGCCGGCCGCACCGCCTGCCCTGGCGGCACGCTGGGTGCCGCTGCCGGTGCCGCGGCCCCCGGAATTCCGCGCCGGGCGCCTCGCCGCACGGGCGGCGCGCACGGCGCCCGCCCGGACCGCCGGTGCGGTGGCACCGCCGCCGGAGGACAACCGCTCCTTCATCGAGAAGCTGTTCGGGGTCGAGAGCCCCGAGCCGCCGCGGCTCGCCTACGCGGCCCTGGAGACGAAACCGGTCGACAACGTCTTCCGGCGCGCCCTCAGCGCCGTGCCGACCAGCCCGACCGGCGGCGTCGCGGTCTACGACATCCGCGCCAGGGTCGTGACCCTCCCGAACGGGGAGAAGCTCGAGGCGCATTCGGGGCTGGGGGAGAGCATGGACAATCCCGGCCACGTCCACGTCCGGATGAAGGGGCCGACGCCCCTCGGCACCTACGACATCCGCGAGCGCGAGCAGCCGTTCCACGGCGTCCGCGCCCTGCGTCTCACCCCCGTCGGCGGCCCCGAGACCATCCACGGCCGGGTCGGTCTCCTCGCCCACACCTACATGCTGGGCGCGAGCGGCGCCTCGAACGGTTGCGTCTCCTTCCGGGACTACGACAGGTTCCTGCAGGCCTACCTGCGCGGCGAGGTCCAGCGCCTCGTCGTCGTCGCGGGCGGCTAGGCCCGCGCGGCCTCTCGACGCCGGGTCGCGAGGTCCGGGCGCGCGCCGGGTTCATCCGCGCTGCTGAGACCCGCTCGCAGGGGCCGCGCGCTGCGCGTCCTCAATCGTGGCGGCGAGAAGATCCGTTTCCGAAATCGACGGCATCCGTCGCGTCCTGCGTCGCGGTCGCAGGTCCTCGCGCCGTGAAAGGCGCGTTCGCCCCCAAGTGAGTCCGGTGACCCAATGGTGTTCGGGGCGGCGCGACCCATCGACGACGCGCCGACGACTTGAGGCGATCCGCCTGCGTGGCACCGCCGCGCCTCAGTTGCCGGCCGACGTCGTCATGCGCTCCAAAATATTGCGACGAAGACTGGCGCACGTCGATCGTGCCTCTATTGATCGAGGCCCTGTCTCGGCAGATTTCAGGATGGCGCCGCTTGGAGATATTCTGATAAAGCCCGCCCGGAGGTCGGCTCGACGACCGGGCGAAAGGTTCAGGATGCGGCGGCGGACATTCGTAGCGAGTCTCGCGGGGCTGATCGGCTCCCGATCGGCCTCGGCGCAGATGATGCACGACATGGGCACGATGGCGGGCGAAGGCGCCCCTCCATCCCCGAAGCCGGAGGTGCCGGTCCTGCCGCAGGGGCAGCCCCTGCGCGACCTGCCGCGCCTGCCGAACGAGTCGACCGTGCCCGGTCGCTTCAGCGCGACGATCACGGCGGGCCCGGGCGTGGTGCGCTACGCCGAGGGGCTCGCGACGCCCGTCCTGCTCTATGACGGCATCCAGCCCGTGATCGAGGCGACGGAAGGCGACCGTATCGCGATCCGGTTCCGGAACGGCATTCCCGGGCAGCCCTCCACGATCCACTGGCACGGGATGCCGGTCCCGTCCGATCAGGACGGCAATCCCATGAACCCGGTCGCCTCGGGCGACGAGCGCCTCTACGCCTTCGATCTCCCCGAAGGCAGCGCGGCGACCTACTGGTTTCATCCGCACCCGCACGATTTCACGGCCGAGCAGGTCTATCGCGGCCTCGCGGGCGTGTTCCTGGTCAAGCCGAAGGTCGATCCCATTCCGGCCGCCTACGGCGACACCCTCCTGATGTTCACCGATCTGCGGATCGCCGCCGATGGAACGATGCCCCCGAGCACCATGGCCGACGCCATGAACGGCCGCGTCGGCGACCATGTGCTGGTCAACGGACAGAAGAACCCGGTCCTGTCCGTGGCGCCGGGAGAGAAGCGCCGCATCCGCCTCGTCAACGCGACGAATGCCCGGTACCTGCGCCTCGGCTTCGCGGGTGCGCGCATGCTCCTCGTCGGCACCGATGGCGGCCTCGTCGAGACCCCGGTTCCGGTGGACGAGGTGATGATCGTGCCGGGCGAGCGCGTGGAACTCATCGTCGCCTTCGACCGGCCCGGGGAGGCCCGGCTGACGACGCGCGCCTATGCGCGGGGCTGGATGGGGCCGGACGAACCGAAGGAGGCCGGACTGGTCCTGCTCACGGCCCGGGTCTCGGGACGAGCGGCCGCCGTCCCCCCGCCCCTGCCGGGGGTCCTGAGGCGGGTCGTAGCGCTCGGCGAGCCGGTCGTCTCCCGGCGCCTCGTCTTCACGGAAGCCATGTCGCGCGGGGGTGGCATGGAAGGCTCCCACGGCCTGCAGGACCCGGAGGGCATGCAAAACTTGAAGGGCATGCAAGACTCGAAGGGCCTGCAGGCCCCGGAGGGCATGCGAGACACAGGAGGCATGGCCGGCATGGGACGTCCGGACGGCATGGGAAGTCCGGAGGGCATGGGAAGTCCGGACGGCATGGAAGGTATGGACATGGGCGCGACGGCGCGGTCCGCGCCCAGCCCGTCCACACCGCCCGGCGGCATGGGCATGCGCTTCCTGATCAATGGCCGGAGCTTCGCGATGGGGCGCATCGACGAGGTCTCGAAGGTCGGCCAGCTCGAGTCGTGGTCCATCGTCAACGGGTCGGACATGGACCATCCGTTCCACATCCACGGAACCCAGTTCCAGGTCGTGGACATCGCCAAGGCCGGTGCGATCCGGACACCGGCGTTCCGGTGCTGGAAGGACACCGTCAACGTCGCGGTCGGCGAAACGGTCCGCATCCGCCTGCGCCAGGATCTCCCGGGGCCGCGGATGTACCATTGCCACATCCTCGAACACGAGGAACTCGGCATGATGGGCACGCTCGACGTCCGGGCCTGAGCCGAGACGCCCCGGACGCGGCGCGGCCTTCCGGGTCCGCGGGGGGCCGCGCAAGGGCGCGGCCGCGGGACGAACCACCGTGCCGCCGCGCCCGGCTGCAATCAGGCGGCCCGGATGGCGTCGAGGAAGACCTCGACCTCGCGCTGCACGGCCACGGCCTGGGTCGAGAGCTCGCCGGCCGCCATCATCACCTGCTGGGCGGCGCTGCCGGTCTCGCCGGCCGAGGCCAGGACCTCGGCCACGTTCACCGAGACGTCCTGGGTGCCGCGCGCGGCCGCGATGGCGTTGCGGGAGATTTCCCCGGTTGCCGCCGTCTGCTCGATCACGGTCGCCGTGATGGTCTCCGTGATGGTGTTGACCGACCCGATGGTCTGGCTGATCTGCCGGATCGCCGTGACGGCCTGGGCGGTCGCCTGCTGGATCGCCGCGATGTGTCCACCGATCTCGCCCGTGGCCCGCGCCGTCTGGCTGGCCAGTTCCTTGACCTCCGTGGCCACCACCGCGAAGCCCCGGCCTGCCTCGCCGGCTCGCGCCGCCTCGATGGTGGCGTTGAGGGCGAGCAGGTTGGTCTGGCCCGCGATGCTGGAGATCATCGTCACGGCGTCGCCGATCTGCTCGGCCGCCGCCGACAGGGAGGCCATCGCCACGTCGGTGGCCTGGGCTTCCCGGGTGGCCGTGGCCGCCACCGTGTTCGACTGCTGCACCTGGCGCTCGATCTCGCGCAGGGAGGCGACCATTTCCTCGGCCGCCGAGGCGACCGTCTGAACGTTGGCGGAGGTCTCTTCGGCCGCCGTCCGGGAGGCCTGTGCCTGGTGGCTGGTCGCGTCGGCCACGCCCGTCATGGAGCGGGCGGTGGCGTCGAGTTCGGTGGCGGCCGAGGTGACGATGCCGATGGCCCCGCCGATCGTGCGCTCGAACCCTTTGACCAGGTCGTCGACGCGGTCGGCGCGGCGCTGGCGGGCGGAGCGCTCCGCGACTTGCTGCGCCTCCAGTTCGAGGCGGGCGATGGCATTCTGGCGGAAGACCTCGACGGCCTGGGCCATCGCACCGATCTCGTCGGTCGCATCCTGTGACGGCACCGTGATCGCGGTTTCCCCCGCGGCCAGGCGGGTCATGGCCTCCGTCATTCCGGCGATGGGCCGGATCAGGCTGCGGGCGATCAGGAAGGCCAGCGTGCCGCTCAGGACCAGCGCCAGGGCGATGAGGCCCTGCTGCAGGCGCTCGCTGCCCTGCACGCTGGCCTGGGTCGCCGCCGAAATCTCGCCCATCCGCGCCTCGGCCATGCTCTGTGCCCTGGCGGCGATGGACTGGATGGTCGCCAGCTTCGACTTAATGTCATCCTCGAACACCACGCGGCTCTCCTCCAGGGCTTTCGCGGCGTCCTGGAAGGCCGTGCCGTAGACCTGGAGGGCATCGTCGGCCAGCTTCAGCGCGACGCCGAATTGCCGGGCGGGATCGAGCTCGCGCAGGGCCTTGGCGGCGGCGGCCGCCTTGCGGTTGTTCTCCGCGAAGGTGGCCGGCCCACTGGGGTCCATCGTGGCCAGGAAGCGCCAACCGGCCACCCGCACCAGGAGCATCGCACTCTCGAGCGCCTGGGCCTGGCTGAGCTGTGCCTCGTTCCCCTTCGACCGGATCTCCGCGATCAGGGCGCCGGTCAGGCGGGTCAGTTCGTTTCCGCCCCCGAACAGGCGCGTGCGGGCCGTGGCCACGGTGGCGCTGCTGGTGCCGAAGCGGACGACGTCCTCCCGCAGATCCTCGCCCCGGTCGCGCAGTTCGGCGTAGAGCTTCCGGCGCTCCTCGGAAATCGTGTTGTTGGTGACGCTCGTGCTGATGCCGACGATCCGGCGGCGGGTCTCTTCGAGTGTCGTCAAGGTCTCGGGCTTCGCCGAGCTCTTGTACTCGAGCGCCTGGGCCGCGAAGCGATCGGTCAAACCCACGACGGTGATGATGTTCCGCGTGTTGAGTTCGATCCGATTGCGTTGCTCGAACCGGCCGAGAAGATCCTCGAACTGGTACTGGGCCGCTCCACCGATCCCGGCCGTGAGGAGCATCAACGTGCCGAAACCGGCATACAGGCGCGTGCGGATACCGAACTTCATGATGGCGTCTCGTACAGATGTGTTGCGACGCCGACTCTTCAAGACAACCTATAAATCCCGGTTAAGAAGACAGTATTTGTTTCGAAAAGTCTGCAACATTCTGGCTCATGGCTCCCAATCGACTGGACTAAATTGGTTCTTAGCCTGCGGACGGTGCCCGGGGCGCGATCCCGTCGATGACGAGGCGCAGGTGCTTGGGGCCGCGCAGGGCGGAGCCGGGCCGGTAGGGCGGCGGGTCGATCGAGAGGCGGGGGTTCTTCAGGCGCTGGGCCAGCGCCACCAGGGCGGCCTCGACCTCGAAGCGGGCCAGGGGCGCGCCGACGCAGTAATGCAGGCTGCCGCCGAAGCCGAGATGGCGGTTGTCGGCCCGGTCGGGATCGAAGCGGTCGGGCTCGGCATAGACCGCGGGATCGCGGTTGCCGGAGGCCAGCAGCAGCACCAGGGGGGCGCCTTCCGGGATGGTGACGCCGTTCTGGGTGATCGGGCACAGGGTCTTGCGGGTGCGGAACTGGACCGGGGGCTCGTAGCGCAGCAGCTCCTCGACGACCCGGGGCGCACGGGCCGGGTCCTCGCGCAGGCGCCGCAGCTCGTCCGGGTGGCGGAGCAGGGTCAGCATGCCGTTGGTGATGAGGTTCACCGTGGTCTCGTGGCCGGCCACCAGCATCAGGATCGCGGTGGCGATGAGGTCGAAGTCGCTCATGCGTCCGCGGCCGTCGGCGCCCTCGGTGGCGAGACCCGACAGCATGTCGTCCTGCGGGTCCTTGCGCTTCTGCGCGATCAGGCCCTGCATGTACTCCGAGATCGCATCGAAGGTGCGGCTGTTCTCGGCGCGCAGGTCGTCGTCCTGCAGGGTGTCGGGTTCGAGGGCCGTGGCGAGCTGCGTCGCCCAGCCGTGGAACTGCGCCTCGTCCGCTGGCGGGATGCCGAGGAGTTCGCAGATCACCGTGACGGGGAGCGGATAGGCGAGGTCGTCGACGATATCGATGGCCGTCGCATCGCCGAGCTTGTCGAGGATCTCGTCCACGAGGATGTGCGAGCGGGCCCGCAGGGCCTGGACCCGCTGCGGCGTGAACTGCTGCATCACCGCGGCGCGCAGGTCGTCGTGGTCCGGTGGATCGCGGAAGATGAAGGGCCGGTGGGTGTCGGTGATGTGGTCGCGCACCGGCTTCACCAGCCAGTCCTTGAGCGGATTGCCGGTCTTCGGCCGGTCGGCCGGCGGCAGGGTCTCGGAGCTGACCCGCGGGTCGTGCAGCAGGCTCGCGATCGCCGCGTGGGAGGCGGCCACGTAGGTGCCGTCCTCCTGGCGCGAGACGGGGCATTCCCGCAGGCGGGCGAAGAGCGGGTAGGGATCCGGCCGGGCGGCCTCGTCCTTGATCTGCGCGAACAGGGTGTGGTCGCTCATGCCTCGTCCTTGTGGGCAGGGTCTGGGAAGGCCGGCGGCAGCACCGTGAAGGGGCCGGCATCGACGCCGCCGGTCTCCGGCGGGAACGGCGCCCCCGCGGCGATGTGCTCGGCATAGGTCGGGAGCCAGCGGCCGCAATCGAAGGCCACGGCGGCGATGCAGCGGCCTGCCTGGCCGTAGACCGCCACGAAGCGTCCCGCCTTCAGGCTGCCCCGGGCCACGACGAAGCCGTCGGCGCCCGTGGTCAGGCCCACCGACTTGATGGTGATGCCGCCCTGGCTCGACCAGAAGGCCGGCACCGCGCGGTAGGGCTCCGGCGCACGGCCCGCGAGGAGCCGGCCGGCATGCTGGCCCTGCGCCACGGCGTGGCCCCAATGTTCCAGGGCGATGCGGTGGCCGGGATAGAGCGGGTGCGGAAACCGCGCGACATCGCCGGCGGCCGCGATCCGGGTGTCGGGCCGCTCGGACTCGTCGAGGACGTAGCCCTGCGCGTCGCAGTCGATCCCGCCTTCGTCGAACGCGAGGCCCGAGCCGGCGAGCCAGCCGGTGTTGCGCACGGCGCCGAGGGCTACCACCACGACGTCGGCCGGCAGGACCGTGCCGTCGGCGAGGCCGACCCGCGCCACGCGGCCGGTGCCGTCATCCTCCAGGGCCGCCACCTTCACGCCGCTGCGGATGGTGGTGCCGAGGCTGGCATGCAGGGCCTCCACCACGGAGCCGAGATGCTGCCCGAGCACCTTGGCGAGCAGGGTCGGGCCGGTCTCCACCAGGGTGACGCTGAGGTCGAGGGCCCGGGCCGAGGCGGCGACCTCGCAGCCGATGAAGCCGCCGCCGATGATGACCACGTGGGCCGGGCCGGCGGCGAGGTCGCGCCGCAAGGCCTCGGCCTCGTCGCGACCGCGCAGGGTATGCACCCCGGCGAGCGTCGCCTCGGCGGGGTTCGGCCAGGCCCGCGCCGAGGCCCCGGTGGCGATGAGCAGACGGTCGTAGAGCACCGCCTCGCCGCTCGCGAGGCTCACGGTCCGCCGGGTGCGGTCGAGGCCCGTGGCCGGGTCGCCGAAGCGCCAGTCGGCCTCCAGGTCGACGCGGCTCGGCAGCGTCGTGGCGTCGGCCGCGACCTCGCCCGTCAGCACCGCCTTCGAGAGGGGCGGCCGGTCGTAGGGACGATGGGGCTCGGCCCCGATGATGGTCAGGGGACCGCGGAAGCCCGCCTGCCGCAGGCTCTCGGCGCCGCGCAGGCCGGCCAGCGAGGCCCCCACCACCACGACCCGCGTCTCGGCGTCGCTCATCGCGGGTCGGCCCCGGCATCCTCGACGCGGATGGCCTGGACCGGACAGGCGATCCGGGCGCGCTCGATGTCGTCGCGGGCGGCGGCCGAGGGAGCCGGGTCGTAGTGCAGGGCCTCGCGGCCCTTCAGGACGAAGTGGTCGGGCGCCGCGTAGCAGCACTGGGCGTAGGCCTGGCAGAGGTTCAGGTCGACGGTGACCCGCAGGCCCCCGGCGGCGCGCCGCCCGTCGGCGCTCGGCCGGTCGTGATGGTTCAAGTCGGACATGCTTGCGCAATGTGCCCGGCCCGCACAGGGTTCCGCGTCGCCCGCGCGGTACGGAGACGCGGTTCGGAGATGCGGCCACGCGCGCGATCCTCGGCGACGCCGACGAACAGCGGTGATGCGCCCGGGCCACAGGCGGGCGCGAAGCGGGGCCGGGCCGCGAACAACGCTTGTCATACAATAACATCCGCCTCATGAAACATTATAACATTGAGTGATGGGGTGAGCGGGTGCGGCGATCGCGGATGGTGTGGGCCGGCGCGGCCCTGGCGGGGGCCGGTCTCGGGGCGAATGCCGGCGCGGCGCAGCAGGCCCAGGCAACCTTGGACGAGCTCAGCGTCACCTCGCCGAGCCCGATCCAGCCCGTTCGCGGGGCAGGCGGCGGCGCGGGCGAGCCCGGCGCGTCGTTCCCGGTGGGCGTGCTCCCGGTGGTGACCAGCACCTACTCGCCCGTCACCGTGGTGACGCAGCAGCAGATCGCCCGTGACCAGCCGCGGACCCTCGGGGACGCCCTGTTCGACCGCCCGGGCATCTCCTCCTCGACCTACGCGCCCGGCGCCGCCAGCCGGCCCATCATCCGCGGCCTCGACAATGCCCGCGTGCGCATCCAGGAGAACGGCGTCATCAACAACGGCGTGTCGGATCTCGGCGAGGACCACACCGTCCCGGTGAACCCCCTGGTCAGCGACCGGATCGAGGTGATCCGCGGACCCGCCACCCTGCGCTACGGCTCTGGGGCGATCGGCGGCGTCGTCTCGGCCGAGAACAACCGCGTCCCGACCTTCATCCCGGCGAACGGGGTCTCGGGGCAGGTCACCACCGGTTTCTCCAGCGTCGACAACGGGCGCCTCGGCGCCGCGACCGTGGATGCCGGCAAGGACGGCATCGCGGTCCATGCCGACGGCTTCCGCAGCGCCACGGACAGCTACGCCGTCCCGGGCGGGATCCAGCGCAACTCGGCCACCGAATCCCAGGGCGGCTCCGTCGGCATCTCGGCCATCGGCGACCGCGGCTTCGTCGGCATCTCCTTCAGCCACTACGATGCGCTCTACCAGATCCCCGGCGGGGAAGCGGCCGAGAGCCGGACCCGCCTCGACCCGCGCCAGGACCGGGTGGTCGCCCGCGGCGAGTACCGTCCGCTCGACGGCCCCCTCGAGGTGATCCGGTTCTGGGCCGGCGGCTCGGTCTACCGGCACGACGAGCGCGGCATCGGCGAGACCGGGATCGACGGCATCCAGGCCACCTTCAAGAGCCGGGAGGCCGAGGGCCGCATCGAGGCCCAGCACGTGCCGGTCTTCAGCGCGCTCGGCACGCTGACGGGCGCCCTCGGCGTGCAGACGGGACGGCGCGTGCTCAACACGCAGGGCGAGAGCTTCCTGCCGCCGACGGAATCGCGCTCGAACGCGGTCTACCTCTTCGAGCAGCTCGATGTTGGCCACGGCCTGCGCTTCCAGGCGGCGGGCCGCATCGAGGGCACCCGCTCCTCCAGCACCGCGGTCGAGTTTCCGAGCGACTACCTGCCGGTCGAGGGGCAGGACCCGGCCTCCTTCGCCCTGAAGCGGCGGTTCGCCCCCAAGAGCGCCAGCTTCGGCGCCCTGCAGGACCTGCCCTACGGCTTCGTGGCGAGCGTGAACGGCTCCTACGTGGAGCGGGCGCCCACGGCCTACGAGCTGTTCTCGCAGGGGCCGCACGACGCGACCGCGACCTTCGAGATCGGCGATCCGCGCCTGAAGCTCGAGCGCGCCCGCACGGTGGAGATGAGCATCCGCCGGGCGCAGGGTCCGCTGCGCCTCGACGCGACCGGCTACTACACCCGCTATACCGGCTTCATCTACAAGCGCGACACCGGCAACCGCTGCGACGACGACTTCGCCTCCTGCGGCGGCGGGGATGAGCTTCGGCAGATCGTCTACTCGCAGCAGAACGCCACCTTCTACGGCGCCGAGATCGCCGCGCAGCTCGACGTGATCCCGGTGGGCAACGGCTGGGCCGGCCTCGAGGCGCAGTACGATTTCGTCCGGGCGCAGTTCGACAACGGCGCCTACGTGCCGCGCATTCCCCCCCATCGCCTGGGCGGCGGCGTGTTCGTGGCGACCGATGGCTGGTTCGCCCGGGTGAACCTGCTGCACGCCTTCGACCACGTGGAGATCGCCCCGTTCGAGACGGTCACGCCCGGCTGGAACGACCTGCGCGCCGAGGTGAGCTACACCAAGGCCGTCGATCCGGCCCTCTACGGCGCGAGCGAAGTCACCCTCGGGCTGCAGGGCCGCAACCTGCTCGACGACGACATCCGCAACTCGGCCTCGTTCAAGAAGGACGAGGTCCTGCTGCCGGGTCGCAACGTCCGACTTTTCCTGACGGCGCGCTTCTGAGCCGCGGCGCGTCCTCTCAGCGCCGTGAAGATAAAAGCCGACGCGGGGCCCCAACCGTGCTACACGGAGCCAACCCCGCACGACTCCGTGCCCTGGGCAACCCCATGAGGCCCAAGTGGCAAATGCGTTCAAGAGCGGTGCGTCGCAGTCGCGATCGACCAATGATTTCAACGAGCGCGCGAAGCTCCTGTCCGAGCGCCTGGGTGCAATCGAGAAGCCGGTCCAGATGAAGCGTGGAAACGCGCCGCGTCGTACCTTCAAGGCAGGCCCGCGTCCCGAAGAGGAGACGGCGGAGCCGGCCGAGGCTCACAACGAGGCTCAAGACTCCGCCGAGGGTCAAGACTCCGCTGAGGGCCACGAGGGCGAGGACGGCGAGTCCGAGACCCGCTCCGAGGCCTGAGGACGGGTCGGGTTCGCCCGATCGTCCCATACGCCTGATCGTCCAACGAAAAAGGGCCGACGCACCGCGTCGGCCCTTTTTCATGTTCGGTGCTGTTCCGCCCGGATCCGGGCTCTGCCGAAGCGGCCCGTCCAGACTGTCAGCGACGTGCCTTGGCCTTGCGGGCCGCGTAGCGGGCGTCGCGGGCCGCCTTCTTGGCGGCGAGCTCGGCCGCCTTCGCCTCGGACGCAGCCAGGGCCTCGGCCTCTTCGCGTGCGATTTGCGCGGCGAGCTCGGCTTCCTCGCGGGCACGCTTGGCTTCCGCTGCGGCCTTCTCGGCGGCGATCCGGGCAGCCTCGCGCTCGCGGGCGCGTTCGTCTCGGGCGCGGGCGACCTCGGCGCGGGCCTGCGCCTTGGCGATCATCTCCGGGTCGTCGGCCGGAGGACGGGCCTTGAATTTTTCCAGCAGCATCTGCTTGGCGCTGAGGGAGTTCTTACGGCGGTCGTCGAAATTCCGATAGTCGAAGGCGCCCATCTGACCTTTCTCATGTGGTGAGTCGCCCGCATCCGGCGTGGAGCACGCGCGGCATGGGGCCGTGAAAAAACCGGTTTTCAGCTAGTCTTGCACTGCAACAGCCCCATGCCCGACTGCCTGCCGGGAATCAACAGAAGCCGCCCGTCGGAAAGCGGCTTCTGACAGGTTGTTGAAACGAGGCCTCAGCATTCGGGCCTCGTCGGGCCGGTCAGGGGGCGCCCGAACGGGGCGACCCGGACCGGCGGACCGCGATCAGGCGGCCTGAAGGTTGCCGGCCGACTGCTTGCCGGTGCGGCGGTCGTTCTCGATCTCGTAGGAGACCTTCTGACCTTCGATCAGGTTGCGCATCCCGGCGCGCTCCACGGCGGAGATGTGAACAAACACATCCTTGCCGCCGTCATCCGGCTGGATGAAGCCATAACCCTTGGTCTCATTGAACCATTTCACGGTGCCCGTGCTCATGGTGCTGTTCTCCTGAAGCGTTGTTTTGCCTGCCATCGGCTGCCCGGTACCCGCGTAAGCACGCGCGGGCACCCGAGGCGCAGGGTCGTCGGATGGGATGTGAGATCGAAGCGGCACCCGCGGACAGGACTGGCGAGCAGTCCTGAGAAATGGGCGGGTGCGCTACCCGGAATGAGCCGGCCATGGAGCGATGGTTACAAAGTTAGGAAGCCTGCGACGCAAGGACAAGGCGCCAGCCAAAGCCGGGTTCCCTGCCCGATTGAGGAAAGCCCTGGCGGGGCCGCCCCTGCGGCGAACCGCGCAACCGCCACTGTGCCTGGGGGCGGCGGGGCCCGCCACGGTTGCTGCACTGCCCCCGGACCGGTACTCTGGCGATCAAGGGATGGGGCCCCGAAAGGCCCCGGGACGAGACGGCGATGCGGGACCGGCGGCAGGGCCGCGGCCCGGAAGGGGATGGAATGGCAGGGCCTGCGACGCAGCGACGAGAGCCGGGAGCGCCTGCGCCCCGGGCTCGCCGGAACGGCCATTCGTGACGCGAATTCGGGGGCGGATTCGTCGTATATCGGTCTGGCGGCTCGCCTGTGCCGCCTGGCCGCTGGTCCTCGGTTCCACCGGGACCGGGCTCGCCGTGGGGCCGGCCCGGGCCTTCGACCTGTTCGGCCTGTTCGGCTCCGAGGAGGAGCCGCCGGCCCCGAGCGCCGGCGCCCTGCCCTACACGGTGAAGTTCTCCGGCATCGATGACGACGACGTCCTGCGCGCGCTGCAGGACACCTCGTCCCTGTATCGCCTGCGCCAGGAGGCGCCGCCGGACGGCGAGGGCCTGGTGCGCCGGGCGGAGGCCGACCAGCGCCGTCTCGCCGACGTGCTCTCGGGCTACGGCTACTACCAGGGCACCGTCGCGATCCGCATCGACGGCGTCGTCCTGGCCGGCGAGTCCACCGTGGTGTCGGCGGCCCGTGCCGCCGAGGCGTCGCGGTCCCGTGCCCTGGTGCCGGTCAAGGTCGTGGTCGATCCCGGCCCGCTCTACACCCTGCGCTCGATCCGCGCCCGCGACACCCGGGGCAATCCGTTTCCCGAGGAAATCCTGCCGGAGCGCTTCACCCGCGTCGGGGACGACGTGCCGGCCCGCTCGGCGACGGTGCTGGCCCGCGAGGCCAAGATCGTCGATCGCTTCCGCGCCCTGGGCCATCCCTTTGCCAAGGCTGTCGCCCGCGATCCCGTGGTGGACGATGCCGCCCACGTCATGGACGTGACCTACACGATCGAGCCGGGGCCGATCGCCGGGCTCGGCGAGGTCGCGGTGCGGGGCACCAGGGACCTCGATCCGGCGGTGGTCCGCTCGTTCATCTACGCCGAGCCGGGCGACCCCTATTCGCCGAAGGCCGTGTCGGACATCCGCCGCTCGGTGGCCAAGGTCGAGGGGCTGGGCTCGATCCGGGTGCGCGAGGGCGAGACCCTCGATCCGTCCGGCAACCTGCCGATCTTCGTCGACGTCACCGAGCGCGAGAAGAACCTGATCGGCGTCGCGGCCCGCTACTCCACCGTCGACGGGCCGGGCATCCGGGCCTACTACGCCAACCGCAACCTGTTCGGCGGCGGCGAGACCTTCCGGGTCGATGCCGACATCTATTATCTGGGCAACGATCTCTACGCCAAGCAGCGCAAGGCCGCCGGCATCGACTCGAACGGCCTGGGCGGCCGGCTCTCCGCCACCTTCGTCAAGCCGGCCCTCTGGGGCACCCGCAACGACTTCATCGCCAACGTCTTCGCGGGCCGCGAGGCGCAGCAATCCTACGTCAGCGACGCGGCCGGCGGCACCGTCGCCCTGCGCCACCGCTTCTCCGACACCTTCTTCGCCCAGGTCGGCCTCGACGGGCAGGCGGGGCGCGCGCAGGACGCGCTCGGGAAGGTCGATTACCGCCTCGTCGGCGTGCCGCTCTCGGTGAGCTACGATTCCACCGACAACCTGCTCGATCCGACCGAGGGCGTGCGCCTCACCGCCTCGGCCACGCCCTATGCGGGCTTCCTCGGCTCCGACCCGTCGATCTTCGTCGCCAAGGCGCAGGGCTCGACCTATTACGCCTTCGACGACGAGGCCCGCTACATCCTGGCCGGCCGCATCGGCTTCGGCTCGATCTCGGGGGCGAACCTCGAGGACATCCCGGCCAATATCCGGTTCTTCGCCGGCGGCGGCGGCTCGGTGCGCGGCTTCCCCTACCGGACGCTGGGACCGCGCGGGCCCTTCAACCTGCCCATCGGCGGGCGCAGCTTGCTCGAGGCCTCGGTGGAGGCGCGCATCAAGGTCACCGACACGATCGGCGTGGTGCCCTTCATCGACGCCGGCACCGCCTTCGCCGGCAGCCTGCCCGATTTCGACGAGCGCATCCGCTACGCGGTCGGCCTCGGCCTGCGCTACTACACCGGCATCGGCCCGATCCGGGTCGACGTCGCCTTCCCGATGGACCGCATCAAGGGCAACCACGAGCGCCCGGTGGCCCTGTATATCAGCCTGGGGCAGTCCTTCTGATGGCCTTCTGGACCGCACGGACCATTCGAAGAGCGACCCTCCCGCCCGCGCCGCAGCCACCCTCCCCCGCGAAGGGGAGAACAACCGTCCGCCTCGCGGCCGCGGCCCTGTGCGTCGCGGTGTTCGCCACCAGCCCGGCCACCCGCACCCGGGCCGACGAGGGCGAGAAGACCGTCCTGGGCGGGCTCCTGTCGAAGGCCCTGTCGACGCCGGGATCGCGAGTCGCCATCGGGGCCGTCGACGGCGCCCTGTCCTCCGACGCCACCATTCGCGACGTGGCGATCAGCGACGCCAACGGCGTCTGGCTGAAGCTCGACCGGGCCCGGCTAGTCTGGCGCCGTCTCGCCCTGCTCTCCGGCCGCCTGGAGGTGGAAACCCTGGAGATCGGGCGCCTCGAGGTCCTGCGCCGTCCCCTGCCCGCCCCGGTCTCGGCGACGCCGGAGCCCGACGGATCGCTGCTGCCCGACCTGCCGGTGAAGGTCGAGGTCAAGGCCTTCACGCTGGCCGAACTCGTCCTCGGCGAGGCCCTGGCCGGACAGCCGGCCCGCCTGACCGCGCAGGGCCGGGCCAATCTCGGCGCCCCGTCCGAAGGCCTCGACCTCGATGTCGCGGTGCGCCGCCTCGATGCCGAGGGGCGCTTCGGCGCGCGGCTGCTGTTCGTGCCGAAGGGCGAGACCCTCGAGCTTAAGACCACCCTGGTGGAGCCGGCCGGCGGCCTCCTCTCCAAGGCCGCCAACCTGCCCGGCACGCCGCCGATCAACCTCGACCTCGACGGGCGGGGCACCCTGGATGCCTGGAACGCGCGCCTCGACTTCGATGCCGGGCCGGACCTCGGCGCCCGCGGCACCGCACGCATCTCCCGCATCGGCGCCGAGCGGCGTCTCGCCCTCGACCTGGCCTCGCGGATCGAGGGCCTGCTGCCCGGCCCGGCCGCGGCGATCTTCTCGGGCACGACCAAGCTCGACGGCGGCCTTCGCTTCGCCGATAGCGGCGCCTTCGGCATCGACCGCCTGGAACTGACCTCGCGCACCGCCCGGCTCGAGGCCCGCGGGACCCTCACCGCCGACCGGGTGGCCGACTTCCTCGTCTCCGCCCGCGCCGTGCCCACCGAGGGCGGCGTCACCAAGGCGGCGGAGGCCGAGCTCGACACCCTGGTCTTCGACGGCAGCCTGAAGGGCGCCATCGCGCGGCCCACCGTGAACGGCACGCTGAAGGCCGCGGGCCTGCGCGCCGGCGGCTCGGCCCTGGAGCGGGTCGACGCCACCCTGTCGATGCTGCCGGCCGGACCCGACCCGTCCGCGGCCCGCTTCGCCCTCGCGGCCGACGCCCGGGTCGACGGCCTGCGCCTCGCCGATCCGGCCCTGCGCCGGGCGATCGGAGCGCGGGCCGCGCTGACCTTCCGCGGCACCCTGCAGTCCGACGGCATCCTCGATGTCGCCCAGCTGACCCTCGACGGGCCGACCGCGAAAGCCGCCTATGCGGGCCGGGTCGGCCAGAACACCCTCACGGGCACCGTCGACGCGGCCCTGTCCGACCTCGCGGCCTTCTCGGAGGTCGCCGGACGGCCCCTCGCCGGGACCCTGACGGCCCGCGCGGCCCTGACCGGCGACCCGGCCCGCAAGGCGGTCAGCGCCGATGTCGACCTGCGCACCAGCGGCCTCGTCCTCTCGCTCCCGGCCCTCGACCGCACCCTCGGCGCCGCGCCGCGCTTCAGCGGCCGGCTCTCGCAGGTCTATGACGGCTACGCCTTCGAGGGCGCCCGCTTCGAGGGAGCCGAGATCGTCGGACGCCTCGACGGCCGGGCCACCGCGCGCCTCGCCGACGCCAAGCTGGTGGTGGACCTGAAGGACCTGTCCACCCTCGACCCGAAGCTCGCCGGGCGCGCCCTCCTCGACGGGCGGCTCAGCGGCACGCTGGAGACCCCCGACCTCACCGCCACCCTGACGGCGGGCGAGGCCCGCGCTCTCGGCCGGCCGCTCCGCGACCTGCGGGTCGAGACCGTCCTGAAGGACGTCACCGGCGCCCTGGACGGCACCCTGCGCCTGTCCGGTGACGTCGCCGGCAAGGCTCTGCGCGGCGACGCGCACCTGGCCCGGCCCACGCCGGACGCCTGGACCCTCGATCGCCTCGCCTTCCGGCTGGGCTCCGTCGCCCTCGACGGCCGCGCCGCCATCGACGCCCGTAGCCTGCTCACCGAGGGAGCGCTCACCCTCGCGGCCGGCAACCTCGACGACCTCGCGCCGCTCGCGCTGACGCCGATGGCGGGCAACCTCGACGCCGCCGTCACCCTGTCCCGGGCGGGGGGGCGCCAGGATGCCGCCGTGAAGGCGACCGGAGCCGCTTTGCGCTTCGGCGCGATCGGCCTGTCGCGCCTGGACGCCGACCTCACCGGGCGCGACCTGCTGGCCCGGCCCGTGGTCGACGGGCGGGTGAACGCCGACCGCATCGTCGCCGCCGGCCAGAGCCTGGACACCGTCCGCCTCGTGGCGGTCGGTGCGCCGAATGCCAGCGACATCACCCTGAGCGCGAAGGCGCGCGGCTTCGATCTCGACGGTGCCGCCCGGCTCGTGCCGGGGGAGCGGACCCGCATCGACCTGTCGCGCTTCTCCGCGGTGCGCGGCGGCGACCGCCTGGCCTTGGCCGGGCCGGCGAGCGTCACCCTCGACGGCGGCTCGGCCGTGATCGACACGCTCGTGGTGGCGGCCGGCAGCGGACGGCTCAGCCTCTCCGGCCGGGTCGGCCAGACCCTCGACCTCAAGCTCGGCCTCCGCAGCCTGCCCCTGGCCCTGGCCCGGATCGCTTCGCCCAGCCTCACCCTGTCCGGCACCCTGGACGGCGAGGCCGACCTGCGCGGCTCGGCCAGCCGGCCCGAGGGGCGCTACGCCCTCACGGTCGCCCGCCTCGTCACGCCCGAGACCCGCAAGGCCGGCCTCCCGCCCATCGACGCCCGGGCGAGCGGAACGCTGAGCGACGGACGCGCCGGCATCGACGGACGGGTCTCCGCCGGGCGCGGGGCCGAGATGACGGTGACCGGGTCCCTGCCGGTGGCTCCCGGCGAGGCCCTCGCGGTGAAGCTGCGCGGCACCCTCGACGCGGCGCTCGCCAACAGCCTCCTCAGCGTCGGCGGCCAGCGCGTCGCGGGACGGATCGCCCTCGATGCCGGGGTGACCGGCACCCTGGCCGCGCCCCGGGCCGAGGGCGCCGCCACCCTCACGGGCGGGTCCTTCAACGATCCGCTCCAGGGCATCCGCCTCACCAACATCGAGGGCCGCGTCACCGGCCGCGGCGACACCCTGGTGGTGGAACGCCTCACGGCCCAGACCCGCAATGGCGGAACCCTGCGCGGCGACGGCCGGGTGGCCCTGGAGCCCGCCGCCGGCTTTCCGGGCTCGCTCCGGGTCTCGGCCGAGCGGGCGGAGCTCGTCTCCAGCCCGCTCATGACCGCGGTGGCCAGCCTCAATCTCGCCCTCACCGGGCCCCTCGCCCGGACCCCGAAGATCGCCGGCCGGATCGACCTCGTCTCGGTCGACGTCTCGGTGCCGGACCGCCTGCCCGCCACGGTGCAGCCCCTGCCGGAGATCCGCCGGGTGAACACGCCGCCTGAGGTGCGCGCGCGCCTCGCCGCGCGGGCCGACCGCCGGGCCAAGGTCGCGGCCCTCGGCAAGCGCGGCAAGGTCGCCCCGCCCTTCGACGCCACCCTCGACGTCGCGGTGAACGCCCCGAACCGCATCTTCGTGCGCGGCCGCGGCATCGACGCCGAGCTCGGCGGCGCGCTCCGGATCACCGGCTCGTCGCGGGACCCCGTGGCCACCGGCGATTTCGAGATGCGCCGTGGCCGCCTCAGCGTCGTCGGCCAGCGCCTCGACTTCACCCGCGGGCGCCTCACCTTCGGCGGCGAGATCGCCACGCCCGACCTCGACTTCGTGGCCGAGACCAAGGCGGCCGAGGTGACGGCGCGGATCGCTGTGACGGGCCCGGCCAACCAGCCGAGCTTCCTCCTCACCTCCGACCCGAGCCTGCCCCAGGACGAGGTGCTGTCGCGCCTGCTGTTCAAGAAGGCGTCGGGGGGGCTGTCGCCGTTCCAGGCCCTGCAGCTGGCGCAGGCCGTGGCGCAGTTCTCCGGCGGGGCCGGCGGCGTCGACGTGTTCGAGCAGGCGCGCAAGGGCCTGGGGCTCGACAGCCTCGACGTCTCCACCGGCGCCAGCGGCGGACCGGCGCTCGGGGCCTCGCGCTATCTCAGCGACCGCCTCAGCGTCGGCGTGAAGGCGGGCGCCAAGCCCGCCGACACGGCGGCGACGGTGGATTACGACGTGACCCGGCGGGTCAAGATCCAGGGCGAGGCCGGCAGCGACGGCCGCACCGCGGTGGGTGTCGGAGCCGAGTGGGAATATTGAGCCTCAGCGCGTCAGCCAGAAGGACTGGCCGATGCCGCTGAGCGACGCGTGGAAATGCGTCACCAGGACGATCGCCCAGAGCATGCCGAGGATCGTGGTCAGGGCGACGAGGATGACCTCGCCGGAATCGCGCAGCCTCAGGAAGCGGTGGGCTGCTCGGGGGGATTGGGTCTCGCCGCGTTGTCGTGCCATTCCGTCTCCGGGTCGGGCCTGTGGTCCGGCCTGAACGCCGCAAGGCACGGGCCAGCAACCCGCTTCCCGGCCCCCCTCGCGCAACCGTGACGTCCCACCCCGCATTGGAACCGCCCTCGTGTCCGCCTCGTCCCTGCTGATCTATCCCGATCCCCGCCTGCGGCTCGTGGCGGCCCCGGTCACCGCGTTCGACGCGGCCCTGCGCGAATCCGCCCACGCCCTCGAGGCGGTGATGCTGGCGGTCTCCGCCCTCGGGCTCACCCTGCCGCATATCGGCCGAGCGCAGCGCCTGGTGCTGCTGCGGATGGAGCCCGGAGAGCCGGTGACCGCCTACGTGAACCCGGAGATCGTCTGGGCTTCGCCCGAGCGTGGACCGCAGCAGGAGGGCAGCGTCTCGATGCCGGGGGTGATGGACGTGGTCGACCGGGCCGTGCGGGTCCGGGTGCGCTACCGCGACCTCGACGGCGCCGAGCACGTGGAGGAGGCCGAGGGCTTCCGGGCGGCCTGCCTGCAGCACGAGATCGACCAGCTCGACGGGATCTTCTGGATCGAGCGGCTCTCCCGCCTGCGCCGGGACCGGGCGATCAAGCGCTTCGGCAAGCTGCGCCGGCCCGGTGCCTGAGCGGGTGTGGGACCTGCGACGGATTTGCCGCCATGCGGCGGAATGGCCGCGAGCGCGTTATAGCGTGGCGGTCCGACCCGCTTCCGAGAGCCGACTCCCGGAGGGCGTCCCGCCGCTTGCGCTCGTTCCCGCCGAGATCCTCCCGATGCGTTCGATCCGCCCCCTCCTGCTCGTCCTGGCGATCGCCGGCGCGCTGCAGGCGACCGCGCACGCGGCCACCGTTGCGCCGGCCGCCGCCGCCGCGCCGGCGCCCGCGCCGGTTCCGGCGATCGGATGCGCCTCCCTGGCGAACCTCCGGCTCCTCCTGCGTGAGAGCAAGGACGTGGTGGCCACCGTCGTGGCGCGCCTTAACGACGACAAGGCCGACCATCTCGGCTGTCAGATCGTTCCGCGCGACGCGGTGGCGGGCATCGCCGAGCACCTCACCCTCAACGGCAGCGCCTATGATTGCCTGACCCTGCGCAGCACGAGCGTTTGCCAATGGGTCGTCGCCGGCACCGTCAAGCCCGCCGGGGCGACGGCGAAGCCGCGGACGGGCGAGAAAACCAAGGCGTCCGACAAGGCCTCGAGCTCCGACAAGACATCGAATTCCGAAAAGACATCGAGCTCCGACAAACCAGCCCCGTCCGACAGATCCGCCGCACCGGAGAAGAGCCGCCGATGACCCGACCATTGCGCGCCGGCCTCCTGGCCCTCCTGCTCGGGCTCACCGCCGGCACCGGCGCCCACGCACAGCCGGCCGAATCCACCGACGTCGTCGCCTGCAAGACCCTTGTGGCGTTGCGGGTCCTGATGGCCGCGGGTGATCGGGCTGCCACGGAGGCGGCCCTGCCGCAGCATCCGGAGTGCCGCCGCATCGCACGCGCACGTATCGGCGCCGCGGAGCACCGCGCCATGATCGGCGGCGCTCCGTTCGAGTGCCTCAGCGTGGCGAACGAGACGGCGTGTGCCTGGGTGCTGCCCTGAGCGGCACGCCGAGCGATTTCACCACCACGACAACGGGGGCAACAGGATGCGGAAGACAGGGATGTGGCGTGGGCCGGCGCTGGGATTGACGCTCTCGGCCATCGCCTCGGCGGCGCTGGCGCAGGGGGAATCCACACCGATCCAGAGTCCGCAGGACGCGGCCTGCCGCACCGAGGCGCGCAACCGGGTGTTCTCGACACCCGATCCGAAGGGGCTCGGCCTCTACGCGATCGGCCGCCAGATCTACTTCGCGTGCATGAAGCGGGCGCAGCCGGGCACGCGCGGCCGGGAGCGGGCGCGCGCCTCGTAGGCGGCGCAATCAGACGCTGAGGGGGGCGCCGATCCGGGCACGGAGGACGTGCCGAAGGTTCTCGTTGTCGTTGGTGTCCGCGTCGAGGGCGGCCATCAGGCGGAGCAGTCGGCTGATCGGCGTGGTGCGGTCCTGGACCGCCGCGTCGATGAGCGCCCGAAGGGGAGCCGGCTCGCTGGCCGGGATCGTTTTCAGGTTCGTCTGGGCCGGCTGGGGCATGGTCCGCGGATCCGTGGCGTGATCAGGCGCGATCACGGGCGGCTCGCTACGCCATCGACGCACCCGGCGCCAGGGTTTTTTGCCATCTATCCATAGCCGGCACGCAATCCTGCCCTGCAGGACGGAACAAACCGGGATTACGCGGGAAATGTGTGGATCGATGCAGATCCCACGCGTCGCGTGGCGGGGTTGCCACCGGGCCTGTCCGAATCAACAGGTCCGGGGCCGGAATCGGGGGCGAACCGCAGCGGGCCTGATCCCCGGCTCGATTCAGAGCGCCCCGATCGCCCCCTTCCCGTCACCGGGCCAGCGGCGAGGCAGCGTAGCCGTCGAGGAGATCCTGCGGATCCTTGTAGAGGGCGATGCAGCCGGCTCCCTTCAGATCCGCCTCCGGGAAACCGCCGCAGAGCACCCCGATGGTCGGCAGGCCGGCCTTCTGCGCGGCCTCCGCGTCGTAGGGCGTGTCGCCGATCACCACGGCCTCGGCCGCCGTGATGGGCGCGAGCTTCTCGAGGGCGGCCTGGAAGATGTCGGGGAAGGGCTTCGAGCGCTCGACGTCGTCGGAGCTCACGACCACGTCGGTGAGGTCCTCGACCTTCATCAAGCTCTGGTAATGCTCCACCTCCTTGGCCTTGCCGGAGGAGGCCAGGGCGATCGTCAGGCCCTGGCCCTTCAGGTGCTGGAACAGGGCCCGGACGCCGGGAAAGGGCTTCACCTTCGCGAGATAGTCGCGCTTGAACAGGTCCGAGCGGTAGGCCTCGATCGTCTCGCCTTCGCGCTCGATCCGCTCCGCGTCCAGGAAGACCGGCAGCAGCTGGTCGCCACCCTTGCCGATCTGGCTGCGAGCCTGGTCGTGGCTGACGGTCACGCCGAAATGCGCGAAGGCGTCGACCCAGGCCTGGGCGTGGAGGTCGACGCTGTCGAGCAGGGTCCCGTCGATATCGAAGATCACCGCCCGTACGGTCTTGGTCATCGCGTCATCCCGCCTGCACAGCGCGCCGGCGAACAGGCCGGCGCTCCGTGGGCGAACGGATGGCTCCCCGGGCTGTTCCGCGGGACGGCGCGATTCGGAGCCGGATCAGCGCGGGAAGATCTGCAGGCCGTCGTCGGGCAGGAGGTTGCGGGCCGGGCCGCCGGTCTGCTGGCCGCGGCCCTGCTGGTAATAGGGCAGCTCGGGACGGCGGTCGTTGTCGCCGCCGGAATCATACTCGTAGGGCCGGCTCCAGGGGGCGCGTCCGCCGACGCCGCCGGTGCTGTCGACGTCGATCACGGCCGGGCCCCCGCGCAGGACGACGGGACCCGCCAGGGCGGCGAGCGGTAGGCCGGCCATGCCGAGGGCCAGAAGGGTCGCGATCGTCGTCTTCATGGAAGCCTCGCCTGGGGATGCGCGCGGTCCCGGGGCCGCGGCCACGGGACCGGATCTGGCCAGACAACGGTCAAGGTTGTGCTTCGTTCCGGCTTCGCCCTGGCGCGGGTCGCTGCGGCGACCAGCAGAAAGCCCGCCCCACCGGTCCGGTGAAGCGGGCTCTGAGTCGTCCGGTGGCGGGGTCGGAAAGCTCCGGCCCGCGTGCCTCAGTGAACGGTGGCGACGCTCTCGACGGCGCGGCCGCGAGCTGGGGCCCGCGGAGCCTTCGCGACGGCAGACTTGGCGACGGCAGACTTGGCCACAGCGGCCTTGGCCACGGCGGCCTTCTCGGCGGCGGGCACCTTGGCAGCAGTGGTCTTGGCAGCGGCAGTCTTGGCAGCGGCGGTCTTGGACGTGATCGTCTTGGCAGCGCCGGCCTTCACAGCGGCCGGCTTGGCGGCCTTCGTATCGGCAGCGGCCTTCGCCTTGGTCTCGACCTTGGCGCCCGCGCTGCGGCTGCGGCTCGGCTTGGCCTTCAGGGTCTCGGCGAGCACGGCGACCGGGCTGGCCGAAAGGGTCACGTCCGCGGTGGCGGCCTGGATCACCTCGACGCCCATCCGCGACGGGGTCAGGAGCTCGATCTCGGCGCGCAGCCAGTGCGCCTCCGCCTGGCCGAACACGCGGCCCTCGTCTTCCCAGATGTAATAGGCGCGCTCGCGCACCTGCTGCTCGAAGGGGTTCATGGTCTCTCCTCGTCCGATCGGTCCGACGTCCCGGGCGAGGATGAAACCGGATGGTTAAGCGGGCGTTAATCGCCCCGGCTCGGCGCCGCTGCGTGATCCTGGGGCCTCAGCCCTTGGCGATCCTGGGGGCTCAGCTCATTCGTGATCCCGGGGCCTCAGCCCTTGGCGATCCTGGGGCCTCAGCCCTTGGACAGCCGCCGGGCATTGGCCCGGACCTTCCGCCGGTAGCCGGCCACGACCCCGGCCGTGGAGCCGCCGGTGGCGATCAGCAGGGCGGCCTCGTTGGCGGCCATGATCTTCTCGGTGACCATGCGTTGGGCCTCGGCCTGCGCCGCGGCGCCGCCCAGGGACAGCTTGGCGAGACGCAGACCGATGACCTGCTGCGACTCCATGGCGAGCAGGGTCGCGTCCATGCCGAGCTTCCACCAGGAACCGAACATCTGCATCCACTCTCGAAACCGGTCGCGCCGAGCCACCGGAGCGGCTCGGCCTCAAGGAAAGGGTCCCACCCCCCGGATGGGGGATGCGGGCACCCTCAGGCTCAGTCGAAGAGGCGGTTCTTCGCGCCGGAGCCGCCGAGGCTGATCTTCTTGGTGCCCGATCCGCCGAGGCTGATCTTCTTCGGCGGGGCCGCGGCCGGGCTCGGCGTCGCCGGGCGGGCCGGCTTCAGGCGCGACTGGCCGTAGACCACGGACCCGATCTCGTCGGCGACGCGCACGAGATCCTCGCGCTCGCAGGCCCGGGCGACCCGCAGGCCGAGCTGGTGCATGTGGCTCTTGCCGTAGAGGTAGACCGCGAGGCGCGCGCGCGTCGTCGTGGACATCGCCTCCAGGATTTCCGGCAGGTCGTCCTCGTCCGCCCGGTAGACCTGGCCGAGGAGTTCGAGGGACACCGGGCAATCCGGATCGGGGACGGCGCCGCTGGTCGGGTGAGCCTGCGTCATGGGGCATCTGCCTGTGCTAGGGGCGGAGGGGGAACGGCCGGCGAATCGGCCGCGAGGGGCGTGAGGCCGCCCGCATCGGGGCGGACGGGCGGTGCCGCGACCGGCACCGTGGGGGGTGGCACGGCCGCCAGGCAGCCGGTGCAGACGGAGGCGATGGCGATGCGGGACCGTGCCTCGGCCCGCTGCCAGACCGCTTCGCTGCGGGCCCGCGCCGCCTGGGCCGCGGTGTCGTCGAACGCGTCGGCTCCGCCGGAGCCGAGGCGTGCCTCGCCGCCGGGGCGGATACGGATGAACAGCGGTTCCTGCCGAAGTTCCTGAGACCGAAGTTCCTGAGCTCGAACCGGCCCCGCCGTCGAAACCCCGATAGCAGGCGCGAGGGCTGTCAGGCTACCCGCGATCGCCAGGGTTGCGGGAAGGGATCGGTGCATCGGCTCCTCGGTGGGACATGCGAGCGCTGGAATCCGCCATGCCGGCTGCCATCGTTCGACCGAACACGGTTAACGTTGTCTGAAGCGAACCGGATGCCGCAGCGGCAGCGCGTCCGCTCGACCGTCGGCGCCCGGGCGGCCTAACAGGACGCCATGGAACCGAACGTCTACCTCCTGATGGCCGCAGCCCTCCTGTATTCCGGCTACATGGTCATCGCCATGCGCTCATAGGCGCGCCCCGGCCATGCGCTCCTGAGCGCACCTCGGCCATGCACTCCTAAGCGCGCTTCGCGGGCGCGTCCTAGCGGCGCTCGTCGCGCTCGATCACCGCGCAGGCGGTGACCGGCGCTTCGCGCGTTCCCGAGAGCGAGCAGGTGACGAGGACCTTTCCGGCATCGACGTTGCTGTGCCGGGTCGTGGCGGCGGCGGTGCGGGCGGTGCGGGCCGCCTGCGCCAGGTCGTCCGCCGCCAAGCCCGTGACGGCGTGTCCGGCGCGTCCGAACAGCTCGAAATAGCCTGCGGGCAGCGGCGTGCCCCGGAACTGGACGCCCGTGGCCGAGAGCTCGCCGCAGGCCAGCGTCATGCCGATCCCGTCGGGGGCGCTGAACTCCGCGAAATCCGCCGTCCGCTTGACCAGAGTGGCCTGGGTCTCGGCCACCACCCGGTCGATGAGGTCGCCGCAGGAATCCGCCGCGGCGGGTCCGGCGAGGGCGAGGAGGCCGAGGGTCGCGGTCAGGGTGGGGAAGCGTGCGCGCATGCCCCTCACCTAAGGGCGGCCCGGCGGTTGTCGAGCGCTGTGGCTACAGCCGCTTGCGGGGCGGGCGCGGACGGCGGAACACCCCGACCATCTCGAGGTGTCCCGAATAGGCGAACTGGTCGACCGGGATCACCCGCTCCAGGGTGTAGCCGCCCGCCACCAGGGTCGCGGCATCCCGCGCGAAGGTTCCGGTGTCGCAGGCGACGCCGATCACCAGCGGGACCTTCGATTCGGCGATCCGGGCCGCCTGCGCCCCGGCGCCCGCCCGCGGCGGGTCGAAGACCACGGCGTCGTAGGTGTCGAGTTCGAGGGGCAGCAGCGGCCGGCGGAACAGGTCGCGGCGCTCGGTGGTGACCCGGCGCAGGCCCGGCACCGCCCGCACCGCCCGGTCGAGGCTGGCCAGGGCCGCCGCCTCACCCTCGACGGCGTGGACGTCCCGGGTGCGCGCCATCGCGAGGCTGAACGGCCCGCTGCCGGAGAACAGGTCGACCACCCGCTTCGTCTTCTTGTCGAGGGCCGCGACCACGGCCTCGGTCAACACGGCCTCGCCGGCCTCCGTGGCCTGGAGGAAGCCGCCGGCGGGCGGCACCAGCCGGAGGCCAGAGGTGGTGACCGCCGGGGCCCGGCGCTCCACCAGCACCTCCCCGTGCAGCGAGAGGCGGGCCAGATCGAGTTCGCCCGCGAGGCGCACCAGCGCAGCCCGAACCCCCTCGGCGGCGGGGCCGTGCCCGCGGATATCGACGTCGAGGCCGGCCTCGGTGGCGGCGAAGGCGACGTCGAGGGGCTTGCGGCCGTGCCCGAGCGGCGCACTCAGGGCCGTCGCCACCTGGGGCGCCCGGTGCAGCGCCGGCACGGTGATCGGGCAGTGGTCGATGGCGACGAGGTCGTGGCTCCGCGCGGCCATGAGCCCGGCCTGCGCCTGGCCTTCGATGGCCCGAACATGCAGGGTGAGCCGCCGCCGCCCGGCCCCGCGGGCATCGATCAGGGGTTCCGGCGTACCATCGAGCCCGGCATGGGACAGCGCCTGGACCAGATGATCGCGCTTCCAGGCGGCGTAGGGCTCGGGGGCGAGGTGCTGCACGGTGCAGCCGCCGCAGGTGCCGAAATACGGGCAGAACGGCGCGATCCGATCCGGGGAGGCGTGCAGGAGGTCGACGAGCGTCCCGCGCGTGCCCGCGCGCAGCACCGTGACGCGCTCCCCCGGCAGGGCCAGGGCGACGGCGGTGCCGTCCTCCGCCAGCCCGTCGCCGCGCGCGCCGAGGCGGCGGATCTCCAGGGTCTCGGTGTTCGGCTCGGTCATGGTCGTGGGTCCAGGCGCGCCCCGATCAGGAACTCGCGGTTGCCGTCGCCGCCGGCGACGGGTGACGGGATGAGGCCGAGGATCTCCAGGCCCGCGGCCGCGAGGGCGGCGCGGATCTCGGCGCAGACGGCGTCGTGGATCGCGGGGTCGCGGACGATGCCGCCGCGCCCGACCCGGTCGCGCCCGGCCTCGAATTGCGGCTTGATCAGCGCGGCGAGGGCGGCACCGGGGGCCAGCAGCGGCAGGAGCGCCGGCAGGATCAGCCGGAGGGAGATGAAGCTGACGTCGATGGCGCAGAGGTCCGGGGCCTGCGGGATCGCGACGCGGTCGAGGCTGCGGGCATCGGTGCCCTCCAGGCTGGTGACGCGGGCGTCGGCCCGGAGAGAGGCGTGGAGCTGGTCGCGCCCCACGTCGACGGCGTAGACGTGCGCGGCGCCCCGCGCCAGCAGCGCGTCGGTGAAGCCGCCGGTCGAGGCCCCGACATCGAGGCAGATGCGCCCCGCCGGGTCGAAGCCGAAGGCGTCGAGGGCGGCGTCGAGCTTCAGCCCGCCGCGGGACACGAAGGGATGGGGCGCGGACGCCTCGAGGCGCGCGTCGCGGTCGAGGAGGTCGGAGGCCCGCGTCACCGGCTGGTCGTCCGCCCGCACGAGGCCCGCCGCGATGGCGGCCTGTGCCCGGGCCCGGCTCTCGAAGTGACCTCGCTCCACCAGCAGGCGGTCGGCTCTCAGCCGCTCCCGAATCATCACCACGCCCAACGAGTCTCGTTCCCGCCGGCCCCGGCCGGTTCTTCCCGCTACACCACTCGGCGTCGGGGGCGAATGAAAATCGTCACGATTTCAGTCGCGCGTCCGGGTCGCCCTACGCCATAACCGACGTCGGTGGCTGCTGATTCCGCACGGAACGGTTGCTGCGGGCCGGGCTTGTCCCGATCGGTAGGGCCCCGCCGCCCCGTCGCGGACGACGGGTCGGGGCCGAAACTTGGGACACATCATGGTCGCGCCGCGTGAGATCGAGTTGAAGCTGGAATGCGAGGGCAGCGACCTCGCGGAGCTGAGCCGCCACCCGTTCCTGCAGGCGGAAGCCTCGGAGGAGTCCCGCTTCCTCACCTCGACCTACTTCGACACGGAGGCCGGCGACCTGCGCGCGGCCGGGCTGACCCTGCGGGTCCGCCGCGACGGCGAGGCGTTCGTTCAGACCGTGAAGGCCGCCGCCGCCACCGCCGGCCTGTTCGACCGCGCGGAGTGGGAGGCGCCCGTCGCCGGGAACGTGCCCGACCTCGCGCAGGTCTCCGAGACGCCGGTGCCGGACGTGCTGGCGGCCGCCGAGAAGCCCGAGCTGTCCCCCGCCTTCGCCACCCTGGTGGAGCGGCGCAGCCGGATGGTGCGCTACGGGGCCTCCCGGATCGAAGTCGCCTTCGACGAGGGTCGGATCGAGACCCCGAACGGCGACGCGCCCCTGTGGGAGCTCGAACTGGAGCTGAAGGAGGGCCGGCCCGAGGACCTGTTCACCCTGGCCCAGGCCCTGGCCGAGACCGTGCCGCTCCGCCTCGGGGCGCTGAGCAAGTCGGCCCGGGGCTTCAGCCTGCGCGATGGAACCCTGCGGCGCCCGAGCAAGGCGCGCCCGGTCACGCTGGCGCCGGACGGCACGGCGGGCGAGGCCTTCCGCGCCATCGCCTTCGCCTGCCTGTCCCACCTGCGCCGCAACGAGGACGTCTTCCTGCACAACCGGGACGTGGAGGCCCTGCACCAGCTGCGGGTCGCCCTGCGCCGCCTGCGCTCGGCCTTCACCCTGTTCAAGCCGGTCCTGGCACAGGACACGACGGCCGCGACCCTGCGCGACGAGATCAAGCGCATCACCGAGCCCTTCGGCCACGCCCGGAACCTCGACGTCTTCCTGGCCGAGACCCTGCCGGCCGAGATCGCCCGTCGCCCGGACGAGGCCGGCCTCGACGACCTGCGTCGGCGCCTCGAAGCGGAGCGGGACCGCGCCTATGACGGCGTCCTCGCCACCCTCGAATCGCAGGAATGGCGCGGCCTCGTCCTCGACGTCGCGGCCTGGCTCGAGACCGGCGGGTGGCGCGCCGGACCGGCCGCCGCGGACCGCGACGGGCCGGCCGGCGCCTTCGCCGCCCAGGTGCTCGACAAGGCCCTGCGCCGCATCCGCAAGCGCGGACGCCACCTCGACCGCCTGGAGCCCGAGGAGCGCCACCGGGTCCGGATCGAGGCGAAGAAGCTGCGCTACGGCGCGGAGTTCTTCGCGAGCCTCTTCCCCGAGAAGAAGCGGCGCAAGCGCCACAAGGCCTTCGTCTCGGCCTTGTCCGACCTGCAGGACCATCTCGGCAGCCTGAACGATCAGGCCACCGCCCACACGGTCCTGGCCAGCCTCGTGGCGGTGCCCGATCCGCAGGAGCTTCCCGGCGAGACGGCCTTCGCGGCCGGCCTCGCCGCGGGCGACAACGAGGCCGACGGCAAGACACTGCTGAAGGCAGCCGCCGAGGCCCACGCGGATCTCGTGGCGGTCAAGCCGTTCTGGCGCTGAGGCGCGCGCCTCATATGCTCGCCGGTTGGTTCCTCCGCCGCCTTTCGCGCGGGTCCCCTCGCCTGGCGGGTTTCCACTCCTGGCGGCCCCCTTTTCCCGTGGGGAGAGGGGGGCGTTCCGACCGGACCCATCGAAGCGCTTCACCGGTCGCCGGATCGGCCGCCGCCGTGAGGGCGCGCTTCAGCCGCGGGGACTGAGGGCGTAGAGCGTGATGGCCGCGGCGTTCGAGACGTTGATGCTGCGGATCTCGCCGCTGAACGGGATGCGGGCCAGCACGTCGCAATTCTCGCGGGTGCGCTGGCGCAGGCCCTTGCCCTCGGCCCCGAGCACGATCACGGCCGGGCGCTTCGGGCCGATGCTGTCCAGGGCGGTCTCGGCGTCGGAATCGAGGCCGATCCGGGTGAAGCCGCGCTTGCCGAGGTCGACCAGGGCGTCCGACAGGTTGCGGACCACGATCAGGGGCACGTGTTCCAGCCCGCCGGAGGCGGATTTCGCCAGCACGCCGGTGGCGTTGGGCGAGTGCCGCGCGGTGGTGATGATGCCCGCCACCCCGAAGGCGGCGGCGGTGCGCACGATGGCGCCGACATTGTGCGGATCGGTGATCTGGTCGAGGGCGAGGAGCAGCACGTCGTCGCCGAGCTCGTCGAGGTCCGGCCCCGGCAGCGGGTCGGCCTCGAGGTAGAGGCCCTGGTGCACGGCATCGGGGCCGAGCAGCGCGTTGATGGCGCTGGGCCGCACCAGCTCGGGATCGATCCGCAGGGTCCCGATCTCCTCGGTGAGCCGGATCATCGCGTTCTCGGTGGCGAGCAGCCGGTGCAGCTTGCGGCCCGCGTTGGCCAGGGCCTGGGCCACCGGGTGCCAGCCGTAGAGCACGACGTGGTCGCCGGAGGCCGCCGCGACGCTCGCCGCGCCCCGCTGGTTCTGCGGCGGTCCCCGCCGGAAGGGACCCCGCGAGAAGCCGGGCTTGGTCGTCCTCGGCCCCGGCGGGCCGTCGCGTCGCGTGGTCATGCAGTCAGGTCCGCTCTCCGGCCGCCTCAGGGGGCGGTCCGCGTGTCTCCCCGACAAACCGGCCGGGGCCGCATTCGTCAAGCCGCAAACCCGCGGCGATTCCCCCGTTGCCCCCGCGCCCGAAGCCGCATATAGAACCGCTCACCGCAGCGGCGCCCTTCGTCTAGCGGTCTAGGACGTCGCCCTTTCACGGCGAAAACACGGGTTCGATTCCCGTAGGGCGCGCCAGCGATTGTCACGGCTCAGCTTGTGCTTCAGCCCGGTGACCTGCGCTTGATCCCAATGTGTGTCGATGATGCCGTCGTGACAGCGCTTGCTCTCGTGCGGGCTCGTCGAAGCCACTGATTCTCGCGTTCAGAGCAATTTCCCCAATTCGTCGGTCGCCGGGGCGGGATGAGAGCGTCGTTCTCGTCCTCCGACGGCTCGCGTCATCGGATCTCCGGCACGTCCATGCCGTAGAAGCGCTTCTTCCGGCGGCAAAACGTCGGCGTGGATACGCCTCTCTGGCCGCGCAGACCTCGTGCACCGTCGCGCGGTTCTGAAGCCCGCCGCCGGACAAACGCGATCCGTCGATTCGAGACGCGATTGCGAGGCAGGGCACCCACCCGCCTTCGGGATCCCCTTGAAACCCGACGCGCGGCATGGGCCGGTTTGGCGGGTCGGGATCCGGTTCGTCTGAAGTGCCGAACACGCACCACCGGATTTGGCGAGGTTCGGCCCGACGTCAGCATGGATCGATTCGGCCGCCCGAATCGCCGGGTCACAGCCGCTCCAGCAGCATTTCGATCTCCTGCCGGATGTCGGCACCCGAAATCGGATGACCGTCTCGAAGCAAGCCGGGCCGCATTTGGGCCGAGGTCATTCCGTGGAGATCCCGGAGCGCCCGGCGCAGCACGCGTGCATCTGTGAACCCGCTCGCGCGCGCCACCGCCTCGACCGAGCGCCCCGACCATGCCGGATCGCGAAGCAACCGCACGGCCCGGTCCGCCCGCCATCGGCGGATCGCCGCCGCCACGCCGCCCTTGGATCGGAACGCCCGATACAGCCCGGCGCGCGACAATCCGAACTCCGCCGCCAGCCGCGCCGGGTCGAAGGCCGGGTCCATCGCGTGGCGCTCCAGATGCCGCCGAAGCTGCACGGCATTCGCATCCGCAGCTGGACGCCCTGCCCCACCCATGGCCTCATCCGCGGTCCGAGCGGCCACGCAGGCCGCGATCACGCCGGCGACGCCGAGGCCCAGCGCCGCGCCGCCCGCCTCCGTCAGGCGCGGCGCCTGCGCCACGAGCTCGCTCAGCGTCGCCGACAGGAGGCGCGCCTCCGGGCTCCCGGCCGGGAACATCAGGCCGTCCACCGCACCCAGCGCGCCGACCCGCGTCGCCAGGAGGCGCCGCGGCAGGATGAGCGCCTGCAGGCGAAACGCCGAGATCCGGAGATGCATCGTCCGCTTGAGATCGAACATCACGCAGTCGCCCGCCTCGATCGCCAACGGGCGCCCCCCGGCATGCCCCCGGGCGCTGCCTTCGAGGAAGAGGTCGAAGATGAGGTGGTCGTAGGTCAGGCGCGACAGCAGCGCCCGGTCGCGCACCAGCGTCTGGGGCGAGGCTGCGATCTGAACGAGAACCACCGGGCCCAGCGGGTGCAGGTCGAGGCGGCCGGACAGCGTCCGGGTCTGCTCGGGGGTCAGGACCGGGACGGCGGAAGGGGCGAAGGCGTCGTGCCACGCCTCGGCCCGGGCGAGTGGGTCGGGATACGTCTGAGTGTCGAAGCGCAGGTGGCGGACGGTGGGCATCGTGGTCCTCGGCGGGCGAGGCCGGTGAGGGGCGCGCCGCGCGAAATGAATCCGTGTCGTCCGCGGCGCGAGCGGTCGATCTGTCTCGAAACCGTCGATTTCCGAGACGCATCGACCGGCTCGGCACCCCTCGACGTCGACTTAAGTTGACATGGAACGGTACGTCCTGCGAACTCTGCAATAGGGACGTGCAGATAATACGACCGCTAGATTATCGATCTCTCAATTTCCAGCCTATAGTGATTTTTCTTGTTCGGTCGATGTCCGGACGTTTTTACGCCGAGAGCCTGGATCAAGAAAATTAGAGGTCTTAAGAGTTCCGGGAATCATCAAATCCGGTCCGTGGATGAACAAGGAGCGTGATGAACGCCGGTCATCGCGGGATCTACTGCGTCGAGGTTGCTTGGTGTCGAGAAGGCTTGGTCATGCGTCATCGCGTCGGAAGTCTCCTCGATCGCAGCCTGATCTCGATCGCGGTCGTGTGCGGACCGGGCGAGTGCTGAAGGGAAACGCTTCCGCCATGCCCAGCGCACGTCGCGCCCGCCTCGCGCTCGCCGCCCTGTGCGTCGCCGGAGGGCCGTTCACCGGATTCGCCCAGGCCCAGACCGCCTCGCAGATCACCCCGCCCTCGTTCAGCCCGTCCCTCCAGCGCAGCGGCGGCGGTGTCGCCATTCCCGAGGACGTCGGGCCCGCCGCGCCGGAGGGCGCCGAACGGCTCTCGCTGCGGGTCGGGCGCCTGCGCATCGAGGGCGGCACCGAGGCTCCCGACGCGCGCGCGGCCGAGCTCGCCGCGCGCCTGTCCGGCCGCACGGTCACCGTCGCCGACCTGTTCGCCGCCGCCCGCGACCTCGAACAGGCCTATGCCGCGCAGGGCTTGGCTCTGGTCCGCGTCGTCCTACCGGCGCAGCGACTGCGCGACGGCGGCGCCGTGCGCCTGCGCGTCATCGACGGGCAGATCGAGCGCATCGACACCGCCGCCCTGCCGGGCGAGATCCGCGCCCGGGTCGCCGCCGTGCTGGCGCCACTGGTGGGACGCCCGGGCCTGACGCTCGCCGAGATCGAGCGCCGCGTGCTCATCGCCGGCGACACCCCCGGCACCGTGCTGCGCTCGACGCTGGCCGCCGGGTCGCGGGCCGGTGCCACCGTGCTGGTGGTCGAGGCGCGCTACAAGCCCGTCACCGGTCTCGTCTCCACCGACAACGTCCTGGCAGCGAGCCTCGGCACCTATACGCTGGGCACCGGCCTCGACCTCAACTCGCCCACCGGGAACGGCGAGAGCCTGTATGTCCGCGCCTCGGGTGCGCCCTACACCGGCGGCACGCGCAGCTTCCTCGGCGGCGAGCCGCGCAACCGCGCGCTCTCCGTCGGGCTGATCCTGCCGCTGGGGATCGACGGGCTGACCCTGACCCTGGAGACCACCGACGCCCGCACCGCGCCGCGGGCGTGGCCCGGCACCCTCGGCATCGCCTCGGACTTCTCGCGCGCTTCGGCCCGGCTGCGCGCCCCCCTGATCCGCGCGCGCGCCGTCACCCTGAACTGGGAGGCCGCCTTCGACGCGCAGGCGGAGCGCGTCGATGTGATCACCCCGGTGGAGGCGCCGTTCAGCCTCGACCGCCTGCGCATCGCCCGCACCGGCGCCGACTTCGTCTGGTTGTCCCCCACCGAAGCCGTGGTCACCGCGCGGCTGTCCGCCGCGTTCGGCCTCGACGGTCTCGGCGCCCGCGCCGCGCCGCCGCCGGGCTCGGGCCGGGCCCCGCTGTCGCGCCAGGGCGTGCGGCCGGAGTTCCAGAAGCTGGAGGCGGCGCTGGCCCTGACCCAGCCCCTGGCCGAGCACCTCGCCCTCGACCTGCGCGCCCGCGCCCAGACCGCATTCAACCAGGCGCTGCCGCGCTCCGAGCAGATCGGCCTGGCCAACCTCGCGGGGCTGTCGAGCTTCGATGCCGGCCTGTTCCAGGGCGACGCGGGTTACGTCGTGCGCGCCGAGCTGCAGGCGCCGTTCGTCGTGCCGGTCACCCTGCCGTTCGGGCTGCCCTCGATCCCGGCCCAGCTCGGCAGCGGTCTCCCCTCGGGCGACACCACGCCCGGCGCCGTGGTGGTCGCGCCCTACGCCTTCGGTGCCTTCGGCCTGACGCGCCAGCAGCGCCCCACCGCGCTGGAGCGGGCGATGGTACGGGGCACGGCCTACGGCGCCGGCCTGCGGCTGGCCGCGGCCCCGGGCCTGAGCTTCACCCAGGCGGCGCTGAGCCTCGAACTCGGCCGGGCCGAGCGCTCGGACGGGCTGCCCGACGACACCCGCCTGACCTTCACCACCGCCCTGCAGTTCTGAGGCACCGATCGCCATGGCCCCTTCCGCCGCGTCCTGTGCCCGCGCCCTCACCCGCGCGCTGCTGGCCTCGACCGCCCTGGTCGGCGTCGGCCTTCCGCTCGGCCTTTCGCTCAGCCCTGGGCCGTTGCGGGCCGAGCCGCTGCCGCGCGGCGGGCAGGTGATCTCCGGCGGGGTGACGATCGGCACGCCCCAGGGTGGCGCCCTGGCGATCACGCAGTCGAGCCAGACCGCGATCGTCGACTGGCAGGGCTTCTCCGTCGGCCAGGGCCACCGCGTCGACATCCGCCAGCCGAGCGCGAACGCGGCGATCCTGAACCGGGTGACCGGCGCCACGCCCTCGACCATCGCCGGGCAGCTCAACGCCACCGGACAGGTCTATCTTGTGAACCCCAACGGCGTGACGATCACCCGTTCGGGGCAGGTCAACGCGGCCGGCTTCGTCGCCTCCTCGCTCGGCATCTCGGATGAGGATTTCAAGGGGGGCCGGCGGCAGTTCCGCGGCTCGGGCGCCTCGGCGCCGGTGACGAACCACGGAGCGATCACCATCGGGCGCGGCGGTTACGCGGCGCTGATCGGCGGCAGCGTGAGCAATACCGGCACGATCTCGGTGCCGATGGGCCGGGTCGGCCTCGGCGCGGGCGAGCGGGCGACGCTCGACCTGTCGGGGGACGGCTTCCTGCAGGTGGCGGTGCCGACGCGCGGCCGGGGCCGCGGCGCGCTGGTCGCGCATTCGGGCACGATCGCGGCCGACGGCGGCTCGGTGACGCTGTCGGCGGCGGCGGCACGGGACATGGCACGGCAGGCGGTGAACCTGTCGGGCACGGTCGAGGCGCGCTCGGTCTCGGGGACGAACGGCCGCATCACCCTGTCGGGGGGCGAGGGCAGCGTGGTCGTGGGCCCGACGGCGCGGCTCGACGCCTCGGGGGCCGGCGCCGAGGCGGGCGGGCGGGTGCGGGTCGCCGGGCGCCACGTCACGGTGGCCGGCACGGTGGACGTGTCGGGCGCGACCGGCGGGCGGGCGCGGCTGAAGGCGTCGGAGCATCTCGCGCTGTCGGGCCGGGTCTTGGCGGAGGGCCGCACCGGCCGGGGCGGACGCGTGGTGGCCACGGCGCCCGAGATCGCCACGCAGGCCGCGCGGATCGAGGCCTCGGGCGCGGCGGGCGGCGGCGTGGTACGGGTCGGCGGCGGCCGGATGGGCCAGGGACCGCTGGCGCGGGCCGAGCGGGTGAGCGTGGACGCGGCGAGTGTGATCCGCGCGGACGCGACGCGGGCCGGCGTCGGCGGCGACGTCGTGGTGTGGTCGGACAGCGCGACGCGCTTTTCCGGCACGATCACGGCGCGCGGCGGGGCGGCGGGGGGCGACGGCGGCCAGGCGGAGGTGTCGTCGAAGGGCGTCCTGTCCTACGAGGGCCGGACGGACCTGACCGCCGCGAAAGGCGCCTTCGGCACGCTGCTGCTCGATCCCTACGACGTCACCATCACGTCGGGCGCGCAGACCACCGGCGGCGGCTTCACCGCCACCGCCAACGGCTCGGTGATCAACGCCACGACGCTGCTGACGGCGTTGGGCAGCGCCAACGTGACGGTCTTGACCGGTTCGGGCGGCGGCCAGGCCGGCGCCATCACCCTGGCGGCCTCCACGCCGCTGGCCTGGAACACCGGGGCGACGCTGACCCTGCAGGCGGCGGGCGCGGTGACGCTGAACAGCGCGGTCACCGCGCCGGCAGGCGGGCTGACCATCGCGGCGGAGGGCGGCACCTCGACGGCCACCGCCGGCATCTCGGTGGCCCGCTTCACCCTGGCCTTGGGGGACTGGGTGCAGAACACAGCCACCCTGCCGGGCTTCGCGGCGGGCGACTTCCAGGTCGACGGCGGCTCGTTCCTGCGGGCGGCGGGCGGCGCGGGCACGTCGGCGAGCCCGTACCAGCTCACCGACATCTACGGCGTGCAGGGGATGGGCACCTCGTCGGCCTACCAGGCGGCGAGCTACCAACTCGCCGGCGACGTCGACGCCTCGGGCACCGTCGCCTGGAACGGCGGCGCCGGGTTCAACCCGGTGGGCACGTTCACGGGCAGCCTGGACGGGGCGGGCTACGCGATCACCGGGCTGACCATCGCCCGGCCGAGCCAGGACTACGTCGGGCTGTTCGGCTACGTCGGCAGCGGCGGCCGTGTCGGCAACCTCGGACTCGTCGGCGGCAGCGTCTCGGGCTATGACTTCGTCGGCGCCCTCGTCGGCTACAACTACGCCGGCACGGTGAGCCAGTCCTACGCCACCGGCACCGTCTCGGGCTCAGGCAACTCCGTGGGCGGTCTCGTCGGCTACAACGACCGCGGCACGGTGAGCCGGTCCTACGCCACCGGCCGCGTCTCGGGCTCCTTCGACGTGGGCGGCCTCGTTGGCACCCTTACGACCGGCACGGTGAGCCAGTCCTATGCCACCGGCACCGTCTCGGGCTCCGGTAGCTACGCGGGCGGCCTCGTCGGCTTCAACGACCGCGGCACGGTGAGCCAGTCCTACGCCACCGGCACCGTCTCGGGTTCCTCTTCCGTGGGCGGCCTCGTCGGCTTGAACAACATCGGCACGGTGAGCCAGTCCTACGCCGCCGGCAGCGTCTCGGGCTCCTCCGCCGTGGGCGGTCTCGCCGGCCACAACGGCGGAACGCTGACGAACACCTACTGGGACACGGACAGCACGGGGAGGATGAGCGGCGTCGGCAGCGGCTCGTCCACGGGCGCGACCGGGCTGACCACGGCGCAGGCGCGCGCCGCCTCGAACTACGGTGGCTTCGACTTCTCCACCGTCTGGTACCAGGCCGGGGACCTGCGCCCGATCCTGCGCTCGGAAGCCGCGCCGGCGGTCGGCGGCGTGGTCGCGGTGTCGAACCTGCACCAGTTGCAGCTAATGGGCGCCAACCTCGCCGGTTCCTACCGACTCACCGCCGACATCGATGCCTCCGCCACCACCAGCACGCAGGCCTCCGCCGACCTCTGGGGCACCGGCGGCTTCGTGCCGGTGGGGGAGAGCACGAGTAACCCGTTCACCGGAAGTCTGGACGGGGCGGGCTACACGATCACCGGGCTGACCATCACCCGGCCGAGCCAGAGCTACGTCGGACTGTTCGGCATCATCGGCAGCGGCGGCCGTGTCGGAGACTTCGGACTTGTCGGCGGCAGCGTCTCGGGCAACTCCGCCGTGGGTGGCCTCGTCGGCCAGAACGGCGGCACGGTGATCCGATCCTACGCCACCGGAAGCGTTACGGGCGGAGCGAACGCCCCCAGCGTGGGCGGCCTCGTCGGCGTGAACGCCGGCGGCACGGTGGCGCAGTCCTACGCAACCGGAAGCGTCTCGGGATCCGGTGACTACGTGGGCGGCCTCGTCGGCCACAACAGCGGCACGATAAGCCAGTCCTACGCCACCGGCAGCGTCACGGGCTCCTTCTACGTGGGCGGCCTCGTCGGTCACGACAGCGGCACGGTGAGTGAGGTCTACGCCACCGGCCGCGTCACAGGCTCCTCCTTCGTCGGCGGCCTCTTCGGCCTCAGCATCGGCGCGCTGACGAACGCCTACTGGGACACGGACAGTACCGGGATGACGAGCAGCGGCGCCGGCTCGTCCCCGGGCGCGACCGGGCTGACCACGGCGCAGGCGCGCGTCGCCTCGAACTACGGTGGCTTCGACTTCTCCACCGTCTGGTACCAGGCCGGGGACATGCGGCCGATCCTGCGCTCGGAGGCCGCGCCGGCGGACACCAGTGGCGTGGTCGCGGTCTCGAACCTGCACCAGCTGCAGCTGATGGGGGCCAACCTCGCGGGCCGCTACCGGCTCACCGCGAACATCGACGCGGTCGCGACCAGCACCACGGCGGCCTCGTCGGGCATCTGGGGAAGCGGGGGCTTCGTGCCCGTGGGGGAGAGCACGAGCAACCCGTTCACCGGAAGCCTGGACGGGGCGGGCCGCACGATCACAGGGCTGACCATCTCGCGGCCGAGCCAGGATTTGGCCGGGCTGATCGGCGCTCTCGGCGCGGGCGGCCGCATCAGCGGCCTCGGCCTCGTCGGCGACAGCGTCTCTGGTACCAGCAACGTAGGCGGTCTGGTCGGCACCAACGCCGGCAGCATCAGCCAATCCTATGCCACCGGCGCTGCCTCCGGCAGCAGCGCCGTGGGCGGCCTGATCGGCACCAACGCCGGCAGCATCAGCCGATCCTATGCCACCGGCGCCGTCTCCGGTAGCGGCGCCGTGGGCGGCCTGGTCGGCGTTAACAACGGCACCATCAGCCAATCCTATGCTGCCGACTCCGTCTTCGGCATCACCTTGGTCGGTGGACTGGTCGGCGTCAACGGCAGCAGGATCACCCAAGCTTACGCCGCTGGCGACGTCTCCGGCAGCAATACCGTGGGCGGGCTGGTCGGCCACAACGGCAACATCATCAGCGAATCCTACGCCACCGGCGCCGTCTCCGGCAACACCATCGCCGGTGGGCTGGTCGGCCGCAGCACCGGCGGCACGTTGACAAGCACCTACTGGAACACCGCGACCGCCCGACAGAGGGACGGTGTGGGCAACGGCCCGGCCGCGGACGCCATCGGCCTGACCACGGCGCAGATGCAGGATCTCGCATCCTTCCGCGCCAACTACGCCGGCTTCGACTTCGCCACCGTCTGGGCGCCGCCGAACCAGGCCGGCCAGGGCGGGCTGGGCAGCGCCTTCTACCCGCAGCTCTACGGGGTCTCGAACGTCGTCGCGGTCACGCCCAGCAGCAGCCGCACCTATGGCAGCGGGAGCGCGCCGGTCGCCACCTATGCCGGCCTGCGCCCCGGCGACTTCGTGACGACGCTCGGAACCCTGAGCACCGGCGCCACCGCGTCCTCGGACGTCGGCGACTACGCGGTGACCGCGACCGGAGGCTCCGTGATCGACGCGGCCGGCACCGCCTACCGGGTCGTCTATGCCCCCGGCACGCTCAGCATCACCCCGGCGACGATCACCGTGGCGGCCGCGACCGGGCTGGACAAGACCTACGACAGGAGCACCGCCCTGCCGGGCGGCAACCCCGGCTTCACCAGCGCGGGCGTGCTGTTCGGCGACGCCGTCACAGTCTCGGCCGGCAGCGCGGCCTATGAGAGCGCCAGGGCCGGCACCCGCTCGGTGATCGTCTCCGGCCTGTCGCTGAGCGGGGCCAAGGCGGGCAACTACAGGCTCTCCGCCGCGTCCGTGACAGGCTCGGGCACGATCGATCCGGCGGCGCTGCCGGTCACCGGCGTGCGCGCCCTGGACAAGATCTACGACGGCACCACCGCCGCCCTGCTCGCCGGTACCGCCTCGGTGACCGCGCTGCGCGGCGACGTTGTCTCGGTGAGCGGCACGGGCACCGGCACCTTCGCCGACAAGAATGCCGGTACGGGCAAGGCCGTTACCGTCGGCGGCTATTCGCTGTCCGGCACCGACGCCGGGAACTACCGGGCGGTGCAGCCGAGCGGCCTGAGCGCCGACATCGCCCGGGCCAACCTGGCCGTCTCCCGCCTCTCCGCCCTGGACAAGACCTACGACGGCACCACCGCCGCCACCCTGGCCGGCACCGCGACGGTCACCCCGATCGGCGCCGACCTCGTCGCGCTGACGGGGGCCGTCACCGGCCACTTCGCCCGCCAGAACGCCGGCCCCGGGATCCCGGTGATCCTGTCCGGGCTCGGCCTGACCGGGCTCGATGCGGGCAATTACGATCTGAGCCTGCCGACCCTCTCCGCCGCCATCTCCCCCGCGGCGCTGACCTACACGGCGGCCGCCGCGGCGCGGACCTACGGCGCGGCCAACCCGACCCTGGCCGGGACGGTGACCGGCTTCGTCGCCGGCGAGAGCCTGAGCAGCGCCACCACCGGCACCCTCGCCTTCGGCACGGCGGCGACGTCGGCGAGCGACGTCGGCACCTATGCGGTCAGCGGCTTCGGACTCGGTGCCGTCGACGGCAACTACGTCTTCGTCCAGGCGGCGACGAATGCCGGCGCGCTCGCTGTCGATCCGGCCCTGCTGAGCGTGAGCGGCAGCCGGAGCTACGACGCCACCACCGGCTTCGCGACCGCCCAGCTCGGCGTGGCCGGCGGCCAGAACGGCGAGACCGTTACCTTGATCCGCGGCAGCGGCACGGCCGCCTCGGCCGATGCGGGCCTGCAGGCCGGCTCGGCCCTCGCGGGCCTGGCCGTGCAGGTGGCAGGGGGCAACGCCAGGGCGGGCAACTACCGGCTGCCGACCACCGGGACCCTCAGCATCACCCCGGCGCCTATCGGCGTGACGGCCACGGGCGGGCGCTCGACCTACGGCGACGCCCCGGCCGATCCCGGCCTGTCGGCGACGGGCCTGCAGGGCGGACAGGACGTCCGCGTGCTCACAGGCCTGTCCAACGGTTTCGGCATCGATGCGGCCACGGAGGCGGGCCGCTACGGCCTCGTGGTGGTCGGCGCACTGAGCAACGGCAATTACACGATCGCGGCGCGCACCCCCGGCATCTGGCAGGTCGACCCGCGCCCGCTGACCCTGACCGCGGACGCGCAGAGCCGCGTCTACGGCGACGCCGACCCGGCCCTGACCTACAGGATCGGCGGTCTCGGCCTGGTCAACGGCGACCGCCTCGGCGGTGGTTTGGCGAGCGACGCCGACGCGGCCAGCGGCGTCGGCCGCTACGCCATCGGTCAAGGCTCGCTCGCAGCCTCCGCCAACTACGCGCTGACCTATCAGGGCGCCGAGCTCACGGTCACGCCGCGCCCGGTGACGCTGACGGGCACGCGGGTCTACGATGCCGGCGCCGGCATCGTCGGCGGGGCGCTGACGGCCGGCAACCGCGTCAACGGCGATGCGGTAACCGTCTCCGGCTCCGGGACGCTCGCGGGCCGGGATGTCGGGCTCCAGGCCCTGAGCGACGTCTCCGGGCTCGCGCTGTCGAACCCCAACTACACCCTCACCGGGGCGGGCGGCGCCGTGACGGTCACGCCGGCCACCCTGACCTACACCGCCGACGCCGCGCGCCGCAGCTACGGCGCGGCCAACCCGGCGCTGTCGGGCACGGTCACCGGCCTTCTCGGCCCCGACACGCTGCCCGGCGCCACCACCGGCCGCGCCTTCTTCGCGACCGCGGCCGGCACCGGCAGCAACGTCGGGGTCTACGCCGTCACCGGCGCCGGCCTCGCGGCCGGCAACTACGTCTTCGTCCAGGCCCCCGGCAATGCCGATGCGCTCACCGTCGATCCCGCCGGGCTCGCCGTCACCGGGGCCAGGACCTACGACGCCACGACCGGCTTCCGCTTCGGTCAGCTCGCCGTCAGCGGCGGCGCCAACGGTGAAACCCTTACGCTGACGGCCGGCTCAGGCGTCACGGCTTCCGCCGATGCCGGCCTCTATGCCGATGCGAGCCTGACCGGCCTGACCCTGTCGGTCGCCGCCGGCAACGGCTCGGCCGCGAACTACCGCCTGCCCGCCACCGGAACGCTCGCCATCACCCCGGCGACCGTGACGGTGCGCGTCAACGACGGGCGCTCGACCTACGGCGATGCTCCGGCCCATCCCGGTCTCGCGGCCACCGGTCTCGTCGGCGGGCAGGAGGCCGGCGTGCTCACCGGCCTCGCGACCGGCTTCGATCTCGACGCGGCGAGCGCGGCCGGCCGTTACACCATCGCGGTGGCGGGCCGGCTCCTCAACGGCAACTACCGGGTCGAGGGCGTCGAACCCGGCACCTACACCATCGAGCGGCGTCCCCTCACCGTCGCCGCCGACGCGGTCGCCCGTGTCTACGGGGACGCCACCCCGGTGCTGACCTACACGGTCGGCGGCCGCGGCCTCGCCAACGGCGACCGCTTGACCGGAGACCTCGCGACCGCCGCCGCGGCCGGCAGCGATGTCGGCCGGTACGCGATGGGACAGGGCACGCTGGCGGCCTCTGCCGATTATGCCCTGACCTGGCGCGGGGCCGACCTCACCGTGACCCCGCGGCCGATCACCGTGTTCGCCGACCCGCAGACGCGCCGCGCCGGCACGGACAACCCGAGCCTGACCTACACGGTCGGCGGCCGCGGGCTCGTGGCAGGCGACCGCCTGACCGGCGCGCTTGCCACCACGGCCGGGGCGGAGAGCGAACCCGGACTCTATCCGATCACGCGGGGCAGCCTGGCGGCCTCGGCCAACTACGGTCTCGGCTTCGTCGGCGCGACGCTTGCCGTCCTCCCGGCGCAGCCCCAGCCCCAGCCGCGACCGGTCGACAGCGACCCCGCGGGCCTCGCCAGCACCGCCGAGCGCGCCGCCCGCCGCGACGCCCGTCCGGTCGATCCCGATGCGCCGCTTCTCCTCGGGGCCGGACCGGACGGCGCCCTCCGGGTCTCCGACCCGCGCTTCGACGCCATCCTCGCCTGTGCAGGCCAGCAGGGCGGCTGCTTCCTCACGCCCCTCCCGCGGGCGAAGCCGAAGCGCTGCGGGTTGGCGAGGTGAAAGGTGCGTTGAGTCGCGCGGTCGAGGGGCACGAC